>CANHVD010000749.1 GCA_947463775.1 Planctomycetaceae bacterium
AAACGCTGTTCGAGTCGCATGATGTAAAACTACCGCCCGAACTGATTGAACAAGCTCGCCGTATGCGCGAAGCGGGGCAGACGGCTTTGTTGGTCGCGACGGATGTGGCCGGACTCATGGGTGTGATTGGAGTTGCAGATCAGATGCGTCCCGAGGCGCCGGAGACGATGCGGTCTCTGAAGCAGATGGGAATTCGTCAGACCGTGATTCTCACCGGTGACCACGAACGAGTGGCTCGAAACATTGCCGCAAAGCTCGGGGCCGACGACGTCCGCGCCGGATTGATGCCGGATCAGAAAGTTGTGGAGCTCAGTCGTTTGGCGGCCGGCGGCAATGTCGTTGCGATGGTGGGCGATGGCGTTAACGACGCGCCTGCTCTGGCAACGGCTCAGATTGGCATAGCGATGGGTGGTGCGGGGACAGACGTGGCTCTGGAAGTTGCCGATGTGGTGCTGATGAGCGATGATCTGCGAAGCTTGCCGGTGGCGATCTGGATCAGTCAGACGGCGCGCCGTCGAGTACGGCAGAATATGACTTTTGCATTTTCGATGATTGCGTTACTCGTGTTGGCCACGTTCTTCGATCTGCCGTTGTGGCTGGGAGTGCTCGGCCACGAAGGCAGCACGGTGCTGGTGGTTCTGAACGGGCTCAGAATTTTGTGGGAGAAGGTTCCTTCGTTTCATGCTGGGTAGTGAGGCAGTTCTGCTGGAAATGAACAGCGAGGAACGGAATCGTCGTTGAGAACACTAATGAACGCTAATTGACGCTAATGATTTTGATGTCCGCCCAGTGCTCGCTCAGAATACCTCGTCAAACAAGTTGTCGCATTTGATCACACTATGATGAGGGCATTTTGCTCATCGTCACTCCGCCTTTCTTGCACTCATTAGTGTTGATTAGTGGTTGAACCTTTCGTCTTCGCGCATTCCCGAATGCCCCTTGCTGCTGAAAAGACCTCTTGCATGAAAAACTCACTGTCCGGCGTCCGTGCCGCGTGCCGCTTCACTGTGATGCTCATTTTGATTTCACTCGTCGCCGCAGCCGATGAGCTGCCCAAACAAAGCCTCGCGACAACGGTCAGCGAACTCGACGGCGAGAAGCAGCCGGTCCTGTATTGGGCTCCGGAATCCGCTTCGCAGCAACCCACACCGCTGTTTGTCTTTCTGCATTCCTGGAGCGCGGACTATACTCAGGATAACAGCAAGTGGATGGTTGAGTGTGTGCGTCGCAACTGGATCTGGATTCATCCGAATTTTCGAGGCATCAATCAGACCCCCAAAGCCTGCGGTTCAAAATTCGCGCGGCAGGATATTCTGGATGCGATTCGGTTCGCTCGCGAAAAATGGCAAGTAGATAACACGCGAGTTTACATCGCCGGGGTTTCGGGCGGCGGGCATATGTCGCTGCTGATGGCCGGGCATCATCCCGATGAGTTCAGTGCGGTGTCGGCCTGGGTTGGTCCGATGGATCTGGTCGAATGGCACCGGTTTCACATAATCGATGGGAGGCCGGACAAGTATGCTCAGATGATCGAACTTTCTCTCGGCGGTCCACCGGGAACATCGGCCGAGATCGATGCGGATTATCGAGATCGCTCACCGGTGTTTAATCTGTTTCGCACCGGCGACCTGCCGATCAGTATTCTGGCTGGAGTGCAGGATGGACATGCGGGCTCGGTGCCGGTGTCGCATTCATTGATTGCCTTCAATGAGATCGCTAAAGCTCATGGTTCAGCCAGGATCTCCGAGGCGGACATTCAGTCGCTGGTGAAGGATCGTAAGCTGCTGCATTCACAGCCGTCAGACCTTGTGGAGGATCCCATTCTCGGCCGTCTCATTCATCTGCAGCGAAAGTCACGCAGTAGTATTGTGACGATCTTCGAGGGCGGGCATGAGAGCATTCCTGAGTCGGCGTTCTCCTGGCTGGAGAAGCAGCAACGAGCCACAGGAACACGGCAAAAGTGAAAGCTTAACGGCAAGCCGAGACGGCTATGTTTGTTCAAACGATCGCCTGTAACTTGCCGTTACGGAACAGTCCCGGACTAACTTCTGGCTTGCATCAAGTGGAGACTCAATCGGTGAGCCTGCGTTCGCTAAGGCTCACTTGTCACACCCTACGAGAAAACAACGAAACTTGTAGGGTGTGACAAGTTCGCGCTAGCGAACGCAGGCACACCAGATACCGATCTTATTTCGAACCAGTTCCTGAACAAGGAAAACAACGGACGGTTAACAGCGTTACCATTTAACGTTGGTCCGCTGGTAATGGAATGATTTCGACGTCGAAGCTCACATGGAAGTCATACTTCTTGCCAAAGAACTCACCGGGCTCGGAAAGCTTCGTAGTCCCACGAACACGACCGTCGGCCACAGATGCGTCGCCTTCAAGATCGGCATTGGAAGAGATCGACGCGTTATCCGCCCAGATTGCGGCCTGCTTCACAGAATCTTTGTCGTCAATTTGCAGAACCACCTGCGGCTGTGTCTCAAAAACGCCATCGTCGGTACCATCTTTTGCCAATGACGCTTTTAGTTTGGCCATGTTGATGGGCTTCTGGCTGATAAAGACCTTGGTTACCACTTCGTCAAACATCTTCGCTTCATAAGCAACCACATGAGCCAGCTTCCACTGGCCTTTGCCCAAAGTGAGTTCACCGCCGTTCTCCAGCTTTGGGAGATTCTGAGCCACCTTTGCGGTCTTTGATGTTTTCGTCAACACGTCCGTGTCGAAGCTGATCTTCCACGTATAGGTTCGTTCGAAGAATTCGCCTTCTTCCTCCAGCTCCAGAGTTCCTCGAGCCCGATTGTCCTCGACCAGCACGTCCCCGATGGTGCCGGAGTTTCCGCCACCGCTGACACCATCCAGTTGATAGCTGATGCCAGCGACCGCGCCATCAGCTCCGATCTCCACTCGAATGTTCGGCTCAGGAAACTCCATGTCTTCATCGTTGCCGGTCTTGCTCAGCATCGCTAATAGCTTGTCCTGCTTCACGGGCTTTGCAGAGACGACAATCTTTGTTCGCCATTCGCCCTGAGAAATGTGTTCGTAGGCGATCACCTGATTCAGTTCATAAGACTTTTCACCCATGCGAGCTGACCCGATGTTTGGTAGCTTTGGCATCTTTGAGATACCCTGTTTCGGACGTTCGACTCGTTCCGGTTCTTCGACCTTCTCTGAATCTTCGTCGTCTTTCTCTTCCATCTCCTCTTCCATGTCTTCTTCATCAGATTCTTCGGTCGAACGCTTCGGCTTGTCACCCGATTTCTTTGCCGGAGTCTTATTATTATTTGCTTTAGCCGGAGCTTCGGCCTCCGAGGAATCCAGCGGTGTTCCGATTCCGATCATCATCATCATGACATCGGTGAATCCTGTGTCGACGTAGGTCAGCGTGATCGACTGATTGTCCTTCTTGAAATCCAG
>CANHVD010000750.1 GCA_947463775.1 Planctomycetaceae bacterium
ACGAGCAGATCCGCTGAATCCAGCAGTTCAAGACCTGGAATGTTATTGTTCACACGAGGATCGATCGTTCCGGTCTTCGGATCGATCGCAAAGAGAACCGTACACTTAAAGCCATGGCGAGAAAGAATGCGAGCCATCAACGGCATCGATAATTCTGAACGATACGATTCTTCAGCGGCAACAAAAACAATGTGCTTTCCTTTGCCTGGCCCTTCTCCTCCCGGATAAGTCAGCCATTCTGCAGCCTCCGCCAACGGAGCAACAAAACCAAAGGACAAAAACACCGCAAGAGTCACCAGTAATCGCTGAAGCTGACGCATAGATGGTACGCCCGTGAAAATGAAGGTCAATGGCTTGAAAGTCGACGCAGCAATATAACAAAGCGGTCAACCGATCGCATTCGACTGCAATTGTTGTTGCATAGCATCGGCCCCGTCAAACACATCAACGTCATCCCTCGGAATGTTAGAGCACTTGCTCGGAGGGATCGGCTCAATCATTCTATTTTTTCGGGGGAAGACTCAATTCGAAAAACAACGAGAGAGTCCAGTCGCTCTGCGGCGGCGTACAGGAATCGATTGTCCGGTGATATTGCAAGGCCCGAGATCCAGCCGAGACGCTCATTGTCATGAACGAGCTGCGTCATTTTCAGTTGACCAGACGTCGTGTCTCGCCGAAACATCGCAAGCCCGCCGCTCGCCGTGGCACTTGCGAAGACGTTCTGCTGAGCCGCATCAAGACAAACGTTATTCCCGCCATCGAAGGGTTGTTTGACTCCGTTGACCTCAGTTTCGGCGGGATAGATTTCCTGCAGTCGCGTCAGAGTCTCTGCCTCACTGTCAAAGGCATAGACGCCAACGCAATTATCTTTACCACCACCGTGCTGTCCCGACACCACGTACACAAATTTGCCATCACCCGAGACCGTCACGCCAAAAGCCGAATGAAGTCCAGTCACATCATCTTTGTCGTCATGGACGGTCGTTGCTGTGGAAAGCTTGCCTGATTCGGGATCGCGACGCAGCATGACGAGAGAATGAGAGGTTTTGCAGGCGACAAAGACATGCTTCCCGGCAGGATGATGATACATCCCACGTGCTCCCAGCAGATCCGTGTGTCGGAATGCCTCGACGAACTCCAGCTTTGTCTGTTCGTTCATTCCCGTCAACTTGAAGCACGTCACTCCACCTCGGTCATCTATGGCATAGACGAAGCGACCGTCCGGGGAAAAATTGGCTATAACGGTCCAGTCAAGTCCGCTGACCCCCTTATCAACATCTTGTTTTTTGCTGTCGAGATATTGGAGTCGCCCCGTTTCCGGGTCGCGGGCCAGCAACGTAACCGCCTGTGATCGAAAGGCCGCAGTGGTCGCAAACCGACCATCAGGGCTAAGCTGAATCGAGGTCACTCCCTGCAATAGCTCAGAGTCATCTGCTGTCTCGACATAGGTCAGTGCACCCGTCTCAGAGTCGCGGGCAAAGACGCATAAACTGGCCGATTGATAAGCGGCCGTGTAGAGAAACTTGCCGTCGGCACTCATCGCAACACCGGTCACAGCATCCATTTCGCTGCGCTCGACGGAATTGACGTAAACCAAACGTGAGCCTTTTGCCTCATCAGCCTGAACACTATTCAGCACTGCAAGTAGAAGAAGAACGCAAACACATCCTGCAGAGATCTTCCGGGAAAGAATTCTCACATCTCACTCCTGTGCACATCGCGCCGGTCCTGAATTGGGAACTCGTTCGAGTATGTCCAATGCGTGACCAATTGTCTACTCGACCAGAAACGTGATTGCTACCCGCCAGCAAGACAGCGGACCGCACTGGCAACGCCGCGAGTCACGTCGGCCATTCGTTCGTAGTCCAGAGTTTCCGCCGTATCTGTCCAGCGGTGATAGTGTGGGTTTCGGAGAAAGCTGGTGTCGGTCAACATCAGAGCCGGATAGTCATTGATCCAAAACGCATGCTGATCGGACAAGTGAATCTCGCGGATGCTCTCAGGCAGAACAATCGAGAATAACGGAAACCGTGTTCCTCGCTTGAAGCCTCGGCGAAAGTTCCAGCAGAGCCGTGCTGATCGAGGATTCCCAACCGCCGCCAGAAAATTGCCTCGTCGAGGAAACAACCAGCGCAGCCATTTAGGAATCGCAGGCGGGACATCCTGAGAATTCTTGTCATCAAGATAGTAACCGACCATTTCAAGGCACAACATCCCGATCACGTTTTCACCACGAGCCCGACAGCCCTGAGCATGCACGAGGCTTCCCATTTCACTCGTGCCATAATACGGAGCTTCCTCACACGCGAATGCGACAAAGCGAATCGTCCTGCGCGGCCTTGCAGCCTTCAGCATGCGAGCCGTCTCGATTAGAACAGCCACCGCCGAACCGTTATCGTCGGCCCCGGGAGTCGTCGCCGTTGAGTCATAATGAGCTCCCAGAATGACGACGTCGTTGGGAGCTTTATTGCCGGGAATCGTGACAATCACGTTATCCGTCGGCTGCCCATTGACCGGAAATGTTTCTCTCGTCACAACGAAATCAGCCGCCCGAAATTGCGACTCAATATAAGCCGCCGTTGCGGCCATCGTCCCGGCCTTCAACGGATGCCGTGGACCGATCACACCGGCCAACATGTCGACGTGCTGAAATAATGATTGAGCGAGTGGGGACCGGGACTCAATGCTCATGGGTTACTCCAACACTTTGCAACCGTATTCATATTGCAGACTGAAATTTTTCAGTCCAGCTTGGTCCGTCTACCGCTCCATGTCGTCAGCCACGGAATATTTCGATCGATCACAGGGTCCTGGCAGATGCGGGCGAGGTCTGAGTAGCGTTGATCATTCATCGCAGTGACTCGATCGATCTTCAGATCAATGATGTCCGCAGCCACCTGGCGAGCCAGCGTCTCTGCCGTGAACAATTCGTCATCGGACCACGTTGCAGCCTCGTAGCCGACTTTACTCAGGTCGCCAGGCAGTTGAATATAGCCCAGATGGACTGTGCCCTTGATCTTCAGCGATTTCACCAACAGGCGATACAACGGCAACTGCAGGTCAACCCATTCGTCCTTTTTGCGATGAGTTCTATTCGGCGGTTCAGCGGCTTCACTGGTTTTGTAATCCAGCACACGCCATTCGCCACTGGGCTCATGACGATCAATCCGGTCAACTCGCCCAATCAGATTGACAGGTCGTCCATTTACGTCGGAAAAGTCGTCGCAGACCAGATCCCGCTCAGTGATCGCAATATGCCAGCCTTCCTTCAGGCTTTCAACCTGCCATCGAGCAAATGCGATCAACCGACTTTCCAGCATCTTGAGCTGAACACTCACGGTTGCCGATCGCGACCTGCCGAAACGCCCCAGCGATTCACGATGCAACTCCTGCAACAGATATGTTTCAATCGCTTCAGT
>CANHVD010000751.1 GCA_947463775.1 Planctomycetaceae bacterium
AGTCCCAAAGATTCGGAACCGCCCTTTTCGAAGGCGGGAAGTAGTTTTGGTAACTCCATCGGTCCAACGGTTTTCACTGTAGAGACAAGCGACGTCAATTGAGGTTCCGACAGTACGGAAGATGCGAGTCGGTTGGCGGCAATAGAACGCAGATTCATCGGCAGGTCGGGACTTAACGTCGTTGTGAGGAGCGAGAACGTGCTGTCGCTCAGGTTCAGGCCGCTGCCTGCAGCGTCGATAGCATTCAGGCGAGTTTCATTTTCCAGATCAGAGTCAGCCGCAATCTTTGCTAAAGCATCGCGAAGGCCAGTATGACCGTCTTTAGGCATCGGAAGATTCTGAGCGGCCGCGATCGCCAGCGGTAATGTTTCTTTATCGGCCGAGTTCAGCGTCTCCGCAAGGGCATCCAGCCACGAGGCCGGCGTGGCCGTCAGGCCACTTGATGCCATCACCGCAAGGGACTGCTGGCGACCGGCTTTGTTGCTCTTGTTGGTCAGCGTGGCCAGAAGCAACGCCTGAATATCCGGAGCATTCGCCAGGCTCGCCAGCAACTGACGATCCTGTTCGCGATCTACCTCGGTCAGATCGGCTGCCTTAGCCAGGCGTTGTTCAAAATAAGATTTCAGTTCCGGACCCCAGTCCGAATGTTGATTAACAATCCATGCTGCGGTGGCTCGCAGAGCAGCATCCGGGCTGCTCATGTGGCGAATCACATCGGCCGCCTGCAGTCCTCCGTTTTTCATTTGATCCAGAGCAACCAGAGCGGCCCGAATCGTCGCAGGATTTGTCGAGGTCAATCCTGAGCGAGTTTGTTTAGCGTCGCCAATTTCGATTAAAGCATAAATCAGAGCATGCTCGCGAATCCGTTCGGCAGCGACAGCGGGTGCTCCGGAAGCGTCCGGACCTGTCGATTTGAGCTGGGCTGTAAGGTTCAGCAGGTTCTGGATCGTACTCTCATCCGCACGCAGTCGACCGATTGCTTCTGCGGCAGCTCGGGCTGACCCTGGCTCACCTGTTTTCGCGATCATCATTAACTTTTCTGCAGCTGCTTGATTTCGGGCCAGCCCTGTGGCATGAATGGCGGCCTGTTGCACAGTTTGGTCTTTGTCATTCAATGCTGGCGCGATTGCTGCTGTTGCTGCGGGAGTGTTGATCCCAGCCAATGTCCAGACTGCTCGTCGGCGCACCTCTGGTAATTCGTTTGCTTTGACGACTGCGGAAAGTGCGTCGACAGCCTTATCCTGCAACTTTCGCAATTCCGCTGTCGCGCGGCGTTGGACGAAGAGACGAGGATCTTTCAGCAACGCCGTGAGTTCTGTGGCATCGGCTTTGGCCCAGGCAATCTCTGCCCCGAGCGGATCAGTAATTGAAGGAGCATCGTTCCGGCGAACTCGATAAATCGCACCCAGCACATCGGGTTTGGCCAATTGAGATGTCGGACAGCAGACCTTGTACCAGCCACCGGTGTCGACGATCAGTAAGCTGCCATCTGCGTCTTCAAAGACATCGGTGGGATGAAAATCGGGATGATCGCACGCGAGAAAGTCAACGTCCTCTGTGTCGTATGTCGGGCCGTTCGGTTGCAGTTTGTGCTGGACCACCTTGTGCAGGTTGAAATAGCACGCAAACAGTTGCTGACTATGGCCTCCACCCAGCATTGAGTCAGTGCCACCAATAAAGCCACACGGGGCCGCAGCACCCTGATGATTCAATACCGGCATCACATCGCCAGTCATGGGGTGAGCGTAGATTGAGTCATGCTTCTTGCCATAGACACCGCCGTAGATGGCATGAATCAATCCATCGCGCCGTCCAGCTTCCGGATTCTGGAAGAACGTGCAGCTCAGGAATCGTTCGCCATTGTTCAGAAAGGCGACGTTCACTGGGTTATCCATGCCACCGATCAGCACGGATTCCATTTCCGTTCCATCGGGCTTGGCGCGAAAGATGTGGGATGACCGAGTGACCAATTCGTTGCCATCGGACAGCATGTGTTTCTGTTCGGCGAAGGCTCCTTTGCACCAGTAGAATCTGCCATCGTGGCCAAGATATGGGCCGTGGAGGTCGTTGCCGCAGCCGGTCAGAGTTTTTCCATCGAACCAGACTTCTCGTTTGTCTGCGGAGCCGTCGTCATCAGTATCTGTCAGCTTCCAGATTTCCGGAGGAGCGGCAACATACAATGAGCCTTCGTACCACAGACAGCCTTCGGGAAACATCATCTTGTCGGCAAACAGAACGGACTTGTCGTAAACGCCATCGCCATTCGTATCCTCAACTCGTCGAATATTGTGGGGCTTCAGTTCCAGCTGCTTTTCAGCTCGTTCTGACATGCCACCGGAATCTGTGACGTAAAGTCGTCCTCGTTCATCGCGGGCGACGGCAATCGGGCGGCCGACGAGCGATGAGTCGACGGCAAGTTCCACCGAATAACCATCGGCAACTCGCAGAGTGCGAGCCCCAATTGTCACTTCCGCGGAGAACACAGGATTCAAGGTCAACAAAGCGGCCAGGGCGGCGAAGGTGGCAGGAGTCGAACGATAGAGCGCAGTGACAAGCATCGGAGTTCCCTTTCTCTACGGATGTCAGATTCGTTCTCTGATGTTCGCGAATTCCCGATGCGTTGTCATCTCCATGGCAACATTACTTTGCTCTGAAGTGGACATCGGACGACCCGCAGCGATGAGCTTTGTTGGGTTTCAGGCATCGATGTCGGCTGGCGCGGCTGTTGGTGACTTCAGCATGCGTGACAGGATGACAGCGACGGCTGCAAGGTACAGCATGCCAGCGATCATGAGTGGCCAAATCAACCCGGGCCACCGATTGAAGATTCCGTCGGAAAGCCACGATTGCGCGAAACACAAAGGGGCCATGCCGAGACCGGTGGCGAGCATAACGTGCCAGATCGGAATTCGAGTCAGTCCTGCGGCGTATGACAACAGATCAGTGGACGTCAGTGGATTGAGACGAAGAAACAGGATCATCCAGAAGCCACGTCGGTTGAGTGACTTCTGAAGTTTGTCCATCGACGTGTTCGTTGAGATTTTCTCCAGCCACGCACTTCCCGCGCTTCGCACCAGAGCACAAGAGATCCCAGCTCCAATCGTGTTCCCGATAATCGCCAGAAAACCTCCCAGCCACGGACCGAAGATAAGTCCTCCAGGTGCGTACAACATTAGTCCAGGGATCGGCGCGACAATAACCTCTGTGATGACAAAAATTACGTACGCCACCGGCGCAAAGAAACCGGCCTCTTGAAAGAAGTGCTGAAGAATCAGCACTCGTTCAGAGGCCGAAAGCTGGGCATCCAGAAGTCTGGCGACGATTCCGTCGTTGCCCCAGGAAACCAGCATCGTCAGCAGGATGACGACCAGAACCAGCCAGGGAAGGTGCGACTTGCGCATGACGGTTGCTGTTGTGC
>CANHVD010000752.1 GCA_947463775.1 Planctomycetaceae bacterium
AGGATTTCCAGAGCTGCTCAAATTGCTGGACTGGTGTCATGGAAATCCATCGCATTGCAGTGGCTGAAGTGAGCGTGATCAATCACCTGCGGTTTCTAGCGGATGTCCACGGAATCAAACAACCAACATCCGAAACCGCGAGAATGAACGGGATCGCCCGTCGCTTCATGCTAACCTGCACTTGTACACAGGGTCCCTGCAATTTCTTATCAGCCGATCGTCTAAGGAATCCACTCGGCCTTCGGCGCATCGTGAACGATTCGTGGTGTTGCAACCTGGAGAGCAGTGACTTCGTCAAGAATGGCTCGGACGCGAGATCGTTCTGTGGCAACTTCAAATCGCAGACGGAAGGTCACGGATTCTCCGGCAGCCAATGAGATAACTCGACCACCTTTGCGTTCAGTTCCGCGAGGATTCGGGAAACTGCTGCCCGGTTCGAGGCCCGTGACGTATCCATCTTCAGTGGCCTGAGTATTCTTCCAGAGAATGAACCACGGAAGCGTCGACGTATCGAAACGCACCACGAACGCTCGCTCTGAATTGGCGTCACACAAAACAGCCACGCCTTCGCCGGATGAATCCGTTGCGGCCTTCGTATAATAGACCTGTTCGGCGTATCCTTTGGTTGGCCCCTGATACAAATTCCACATGCTCAGTCCTTCCGCCGCTCGCTCATTACGAGGTGCAACTTCGCTGGACGCGGTGTGACACATGGAACCTTCACCAAGAAACGGTTCACCAATGTTGCAGTGGTAAAGCATTTCCACTTCAGCCGGTTGAGCACCAAGATTGGTAACCACATCGGTCAACTCAAACTCGGCCGAGTCAACCATGGTCGTCAGAGTGGACTCAAGCCGAAGACGTCCTCCAAACAGACAACCTTCGTCAACAACTCCCGTCACTGAAAGTCGATCGGTGTCCACTGTCGCGGTGACTCGATGAGCAGGAATGTTGGCGACGCGGCCATGCAGAGGCAGGAATTGCTCCGAGACGACTTTCCCGTTCTCATCAACAATTGTGTCTGTTCCTGGAGCACCATGCCATGCAAGACCGCAACGACAGATGAGTTCATTGAAGCCGTCCAGCCAGCCGATGCCACCGCGCCGCATCTGGTCGACAAACGCTGGATTCACGGGACGTTCAACGGGAGAATTCCAGCGAACGGGGACGCCATCGACCTCTCCCTTCCAAACGCCCATACCTCGAGTCGGAAGCAACTGCAGCGACATCCGGCCGTTATTGACGGTCACAACGTCAACGCCATCAGAAAGGCCCCCCACAAGCCGGTGCATCGAAACACAGGCTGCATTGTTGGCGTTGGAAAGTCGCGAAACGACATCGTGAATACCGAGATCAACATTAAGTAGATCGTGCTGAACAATGGGCATGACTTCGATTTCTCCAGTAAGAAAGAAAACACTGCTGCAGGAGCAGAGTTATGTTATTTTTTTCCCTTGAACTGTTCCGCTGCAGCGGTTAAGTCACCGAGGTCAAGAGTTTTTGATCCTTCAACTTTGAGCGTCCAAACACCTTTTTCCATCGGAACTGCAGAATCGCCCTGTTTGACATTCTGCAAGTATCCAGGACGTTCATGCCAGAATTTGAATTTCCACTCACCGGCAGGAACGTTCTTCAACTCAAAGTTCCCATCCGCATCCGTGATGGCCACATAAGGATGATCAGAAATAATCAGCCATGCCTTCATCCACGCATGAATGGAACAATCGACCCGTGTTGGCAAAGTCTCGGGCTTTGTAAACTTCTTTTCTAACGGCTGAGTCTGAGGAATGATCTCGCTGAACGGCGTTGAACGCCGCACGTAGACAGCCGCATTGTGAGCCACAGAATCAGAATTTGTCAGATGCATCACCTGACCGGTCCGAATCGCCAGCATATGCGGTTCGAACCGACAGCCTTTGTTGTCCAGAACAGGGATCTCTTGCGACGGCATAACAGAGTCGGGATGAATCGAAAGTTTCTCTTTACTATCCAGCCAGATTGCAACATATCGCAGACCACGATTGTCCTTGTTCACAATCAACGACTCATCAACCAGCCCATTCTTACCGCACACGTCTGCGTCACGCTCAATCTCCAGCACGACTGGCTCAGGCGCATCACCACCAAAGACAAGTCGCCCTTTGACCGTTCCCCACTCCTGCGCGAACGCAGATGTCGTCAACACGCTGAGACACAGGAAGAGACAGCAGCGACAAAGGTTCATCGAAGATCATTCTGTTTGTTGACGACTGAGAAAGAGCACTTGCAGACATTCTCATGGGTCCGCTAGGAATAAGTTGCGGCCAGAAGTTCGCATGCAGCAACCTTGACTCTGTCGGCCGTCGCCTCTGTCAACCCGGACAGCAAAGGCAGATGTTTGCCGGTCTCGGCAATTCCAGCCAACGCAACGGCTTCATGCAGAACACGGATCGGATTCACTTCGTTGCGAAGATTCTCAAGAGGCAGGAAGATCTTTCGGATCGCCTCAGCCTTATCATAGTCTCCATCACAAATGGCCTTCAACAACGTTTGCGACAGTGCAGGATTGACACAAACGCATCCGGCAGTAAATCCATTGAGTCGAAACTTCGTGAGGTGAACCAGAGCAGGTTGTTCGCCGATGCCGCTGCAGATCAGTTTTGGATCCACCATCGTCACCAGGCGGGACAAATACTCATCGTCAGCCGGATCTTTGCGAACGATCGCATACTTGATGAAGGACACAAGTCCGTCACGAACCAATTCAGCAGCACCTTCCGGACTAATGTAGCCTTCTTCTTTGATGTAAAGCACAGCCGGACGATTGATCGCTTCGACGAATCGACGAAATCCCGTCATCAAGCCAGCTTCCGTCATGATCGCCTTTGTTGGCAGCACCATGACCGTGGGATAGGCTGTCTTCTTAAGGACATCCGCCTGATCCATCATTGTCCCATAAGCTGGCCCAACAGACGGAATAACTAAAGTCCCCTCAGCCGCGACATCCTGCAGTATCTCGAGCAATTCGCCAAACTCGCTGGGACGAATGTGGTATAGGTTGGCATTACCGCCATACAACAACATCGAGACACCGCCAGCTTCGATGTGGCGAATCAGCTTTTCATTCTCCGTTGGGCAGATCTTATCATTGACGCCTCGCGCCAGTGGCGGCACGGCAAGAACCGATCGTCGGAAATGTTCCGGTTGAAAAGCTGTGGTCTGCATGAGTTATCCTGTTTTCGAAGCAAAAAGTGCAAAATTGACGATCGGGGCAGCCTCTGAGGGTTCTGTGGCAGGATAGCAGCAGAAAAGCAGCGATTCACTCGCAGCAACAAATTTTTCCCGCCAGACACGCAGACCGTCGGAGAACATCACGCGGCAAAAGTCCGACCACTACTCCCCGGCGGCTTATAAAAGTCAGCTGCAAACCTGCTTCAA
>CANHVD010000753.1 GCA_947463775.1 Planctomycetaceae bacterium
ATGCGAGCATGCAGGTCGGGAACAAGCATAAATTCGCCCTGCACGTCGATGTCGGCCGGAAACAGGAAGCCGTCCATGGTCTTGAGGTGCTGTCCATCCATGCCGAACCATTGCAACCGCTTGTTTGCACGGTCAGCCACGACAAGCTTCGGAACACCATCGCGAGCATCCAGCCATTGTCCGTGCGGCGTACTGAACTTGCCGGTTTCGTTGCCATTCCCGCCGAGTGCTCTGACGAACTTATCGTTTCGATCGTACTCGAAGACGTAGTGACTGCCGTAACCATCGCCCAGATAATAGCCTCCATCAGGCCGGAAGCTGATGTTCGTCGGACGAAACCCGGTCTTCGGATCTGCCAGCACTCCGTCGCTTTCCGTGTTGATTGCGGCTCGGTCCTTCTTCCATACCACTTCACCGCTCATGGTCATCTTCGTAAACGCCATGGTCGTATCAGACGGAGCAAGATACAGGAACTCCTCTGAGCCATCCTTGCGAATCGAAATTCCATGTCCCTTGGCGGCCGGTCCGACGTTGTGAACTTCTCCCATCGCCTTTACGAACTTGCCTTCGCCATCGAACACGAAAATCGATCCCGGGTTTCCCTGGTGAGTGATGTAGATCAGGCCTTGTGAATCGATCGCGACTCCATGGGATGCATTGCCGTATTCATGCCCGGCTGGCAGCCCCGCGCGGTCCCAGTTGTGCTGGCACTCGTAAGTGAATTCACCGGAACCGACAATTGGATTGTCAGAGAACGACGTCGTCGAAGCTCGCACAAAAAAAGGCATGATGGTGGCTGAAGTTGCTGCTGCAGACTGAAGAAATCGTCGACGCGTGGGACGAGGCATTGGATGACTTTCTGCTGGAAACTGACTCTGAGATGCAAAGGTCTCCTGTCAGGCAGTCCCACTTTCGTCAGTGATGACTTGAGGGCTGTGTCTCGTAGATCAGGCCGAGCACCTGCCGACGAATTGGAGTATGTCGCCCCTGAACTCGGACGTCAAAGATAGGGGACGGGACCTTGATCGATCGATTACGTTGTTTTCGGTATCTCCCATCGTTGGGCAGCCAGTATCGCCCCGTGACCAAGAATCCCTCGGCATCGAGATATTCCCGATCGGGACAGAAAAACTTGACTCTGCTGAAAACCGAGCTAATATTCCCGATCGGGACATTTAACACAAATTTCCTGATGTCGCCTCAGAAAAATACCGATCGGGAAAACAATGGTCGTCGTCAACACTCCTCTCCAAATCGGACAACTTGTGCGTCAACGCCGCAAAGAAGCGGGGCTGACTCTGAAAGACGCAGCCGCAATGGCCGGCGTCGGAGTCCGTTTCCTGTCTGAACTGGAACGAGGCAAATCGACTTTGCAACTGGGACTCGCGATCCGCATCCTGCAGCTTTTTGGCCTGGAACTGCGAATCGAACAGCGAGGATCGAATGTCTGAGATCCTGTATGTTCATTACGAAAACCAGACAATCGGCGAACTGCAACTGGCGGAATCGGGGCACATGCAGTTTCGTTATCGAACGGGCTGGCAGCAAAACGAATCTTCCTTTCCGATCTCGATCTCATTACCGCTCAATGGTGAATACGACCTTATCACCAGCCATCGCTTCTTCGCCAATCTGCTGCCTGAAGCAAATGTCCGGCAACAGATCTGCCAGTCACTGAAGATTTCTCTGGGCAACGATTTTGAATTGCTCAAAGCGATCGGTGGCGACTGTGCCGGAGCACTCGCCATCACACGCAGTGAGCAACCCCTTCCAACAAATCAAAGATATGAACCGGTGAGTGAGAAACAACTGGCCGACTGGTCTGTTGGGACTCCCCATGCCTTCTCCGCAGTCACGGGCCAGAATGAAGTCCGACTATCACTCGCTGGTGCTCAGGACAAACTCCCCGTTCATATTCAGGATGGCCAGATCTTCGTCCCGATTGGAAATACACCAAGCACCTACCTGCTGAAGTTCGCCTCGCCGTTTTACAAACATCTCCCTGAGAACGAAACCTTCCTCTCAATGCTTGCGGCTGCAGTCGGCTTGCCAGTCGTTGACATTCGACTACACCGTACAACTCGCGCCAACATTGCGGTGATTCGACGATACGATCGAACAACGAGCGACACAGTTTGTCGCCGTCTGCATCAGGAAGATTTTTGTCAGGCGCTGGGGATCGGGTCTGAATCGAAGTATCAAAAAGAGGGTGGCCCGGGCCTGCGCCAATGTGCAGACGTCATCCGCAGATTCACTTCATTCCCGCTGATCGAGTTGCAGAAACTGATGAACTGGACTCTGTTCAATCTGCTGGCTGGCAATGCGGATGCTCATGGGAAAAATTTGTCATTGCTTTACGCAGATCGACGCAATCTGAGCCTCGCGCCGTTTTACGATCTGGTGTGTACTCGCAACTACAAAAACATCTCCCGGCATCTGGCCATGACACTCGGAGACGTTTCCGATCCCGATCTGATCGGCCCCAAACAGCTCGCCGCGATGGCCACAGATCTTGGCGTTCGCCCGGCGGTGGTCTCAAAGGCACTGACCAGCCTCAGTGAACAATTGATCGAAGCGATTCCCGCAACGGTGCAGAAATTTCGAGACAGCTACGGAACATCGCCGGTGCTGGAACGAATCCCCATGATCATTCGCAAACAAATCCGTCGAGTGAAACAACTTCAGTAAGTGATCCAGTCAAAGCCCAATGAAAAAGTCCCGAGGACGGTCGATCAGACATCCCCGGGACTCAATGTAAACCAAACTCGAACCCGCAATCAGACCAGCTTCTGAATCGCCGCGAAATCACCTTTCAGCGACCGATAAAGCTGCTGATACTCTGGATACGCCGCGTTGTAACTCTTCACTGCTGGAGTCTTCTGAGCAGTCTTCGTGACAACGGAAATTGTTGCTTCACAGGCCTCAACCACGTTTTTATAAGCTCCTGTTCCGGCAGCCGCCAACAAGGCAACTCCGTAAGCCGGACCTTCGGACGCATTGATCGTCACGACAGGCTGACCGTAAATGTCCGCCTGCATCTGTCGCCAAAACTGGCTTCGAGCACCACCGCCGGACAAGCGAATTTCCTTCACGGGAATCTTCATGGATTTGATAATCTCCAGAGTATCCCGCATCGCAAACGTGGCTCCTTCCATGACCGACCGAGCCATATGAGCTTTGCCGTGACGAAGACTCAAGCCAACCCAGCAGGCGCGAGCATTCGGATCAGCATGAGGAGTCCGTTCGCCCGTCAGATACGGCAGAAAGAACAGACCTTCGCTGCCAGCCGGAGCGGTCGCCGCCTGTTCTGTAATGAGTTCATAGGGATCAACTTTGCGTTTCTTTGCGGCTGCAATCTCTTCCTGACATAGTTGATTGCGAAACCACTGCAGGCTTCCACCCGCAGACAGCACACA
>CANHVD010000754.1 GCA_947463775.1 Planctomycetaceae bacterium
CTCTCTGCAGTTCCACGGTGACGCTGTTAAGTTTCGCAATATCTGGGTGAGAGAAATCAAACCACCGACCGGTCGTCGCGTCAGCGCTCCATTCAATCTGGAGCAGAAGAAAAAGAACGAAGAGCCAAAGCCGGAAGAGAAGCCGGAGACAAAAACGGAGCCAACTGCAGAAGAGAAAAAGTAAGTTCTCAGCCAGCACCGGGCCTGTGTTGCACTCAGCCGCCAAGCCCGGTTCTTTCCCCTGACAATTCAGTCTGCTCGGCCGACAACTAATCGACAGGCAAACCACGATCCAGACGGATCCGCCTGACTTCGGCCAGTACTCCTTCGACAATCGCACTGTTTCTCGCAATCGCGATGTACTGCGTGAAGTTAACGATCAGCGTGACCAGCCATGTCGATACGGCTGCAGCAAAATGAATCGTGGAGTCCGATACGCCAAACTTACTCCCGAGTTCCACGGCGGTCGCCGGGTCGGCAATTGCACCAAAACAGCCGGTCGCAAGGATCATCAGAAAACTGATCAAAATCCCGGGCAGGATTCCATACTTGATCTTCTGATTGCGACGGTGGAAGTCCCCGGAAAGACTGTACGCCGCGGAAGTCTCTTCAATCCACCGACTGGTCCCCATAAAGTAGGTGAAGATCAGGGCGTGAACCATCGTAGTTCCGGTGAGTGCTCCCAGCCCAATCAAAATATGTGTACCGATGCGATGATTGACCTCGGGGTCACGACCATTGGCCAGCATTGGATCGCCGACTTGTAACCCCAGCACCATGGCAATGATCATGATGATGTTGGCAAGGACGGCCAGAGTCAGAAAAATTCGTTTCACAGCTCAGGCTCCCGGCGCGAAAAGATTTGCAAGTTGACATTCAAAGAATAAGGGCCACAGAAGAACTTTCAGCGTTCCTCTGCGGCCCTGTCGTGTAAATTCTTCAGAATTCAGAAAGCTGGCCTGCTTTTTTCAATCCTGAAAACAATTTGCCAACGAGACATCGAATTACTCAGCCAGCACCATCGACGTTTTCTGACGCATCGATTGCTGAACGGCGTTGTTCAGCCGTTTGACTTCCAGGTCAAGCTTGAGGTCCAGATCCGACTTGGTAATGCGTCCTCGTGCGACATCAAACAAGACAAGCCCCTTGCCTTCGGACTTCTTCATTGTCATCGTGATTTCGGCACCTTCACGAGGAAGAACTTCAATCCGTGGCGACTGAGAAATCCGTGCAACGCCTTCTTCGGTTCCTTCATAGACCAGCTTGGAAACAACGGTCATCGTGCCGAAAGGCAATTCGACCTTCTGGCTGCTTTCCCACGACTCGCCCTTTTTCAAAGGCTGACCAGGGAATGTGACCGGAGACTGAGACATCATCTGCTTCAATGTGTCTTCGTTGATCACATTGCTGTTCTGAACGGAGTCCGTCAGTGCCTTCAGCAGATCTTCCGGAACAACAACTTCTGTCACCTTTCCCGTGGGCTGCATAGTGACAGCGAATTCCTGACCCACAATCTTTCTGAAGGATTCAGCCATTGATTTAACGACAGGCGATGTCACTGGCTCTTTGCTGTTGCTGTCGAACTGAACAACACCGAAGGCCCCGCCTTCTGTTTTCACCTGAACTCGTTCGACACTCTGTGACATTTTGAAGCCACCGTTCCCGGCTGCGGAAGTCACCTTCCACACCATGTCCATGGTCTGTTCCATGTTCATGGTGTTTTGCTTTCCATCCGCATTCATCACCATCTGTGTACTCTGCTGAACAACATACTTCAGCGATTCACCAGACTCGAACTTCCACGCAAGGCTGTCCTGAGCCGAAGCCGTCATTGCGACCGCAAAGAAAACAGACAGAACAGAAAACGCTGACATCAAACGCGACACCATCTGAGAATTCTCCCGATGCAATGACTTGTAATCGTGGTTCACGATCCGAAGGCGGCCAAATCCAGATCTGACAAACTGCCCTTCCGAACACTCATTGAAGCATACCAGATGAGGCAAACCTCACAGAAGACCGATTCTACCCAACCTCCGGGCCTTGAGACTCAGGAACCCTCCGGAAGCCCTACAACTGCGGAAATCAACAGGGTCTGCCATAAACGGCCCGGCATTTTCGGACGGAGTTGAACAAGGCGACAGCCTGAAAAGGCCGTGCCACGGCGTGCAGAGTCCACTGCTGGAACCGCACACCTCGACATCAACAGCCCAAACCTCGGACGCTCCCTACTGAGCCTTCCGGACCCCAACAGTCAGCAGCAGATTGGCCCACAACGCCTGATCGCCCGTCTGAATGGTCAGGACGTGATCGCGAGAATCAACAGCGTCATAGAACTCCCAGCGAGAGATTGGCTGAAGCTCAATCGACTGGCCAGCGTCCGCCAGTATCTTCCGGTAGTCACTCCAGACCGGTGGATCATGTGGCAATCGGTAGGGATCATCTTCCGGCATGCCCATCGTATTGACGGCTTCAACGGGAATCGCCGTCAGGAGTACACGCAGAACCTGAGCCACTGTGACCAGCCCAGGTGCCAGGTTCAAACTGATCAACTCGGCCTTAGGACCAATCGCAGATGATGCCGGATAATTTCCGTCAGCAATCAGCACTTTCGAACTATGGCCGGCTCGCGCGAGAATCTGAGAGATTTGTGGATGAATGAGTTCTGATCGCAACATAACAAACGGTCTTCCTTTGAGAATCACCGGGGGAACATCAAAGGCGGGATTGTGGCTGCACGACTTAGCCTTGCCAATAATGTCGCTGATGGCTTTCCCGGTTTTCTGCAAACGAGTGCCGCATACTTCCGCGCGCTTCTTTTGGCTCAGCGGCCTCTTCGCCAGTTATTGATTGTCTTTGTCAGATCCATGCATCGCACTGGTCGAGCCAGCCTTCAACTCACCGAGGAGGCCCCATTGCATTGGCGCATCCTGGACGTATTGCTTTCCAAGATGCAGTGCGATCTCAGCACGAGCCAGTTCATAGCCCAGATAAAACGCGTGGCTCGGATCCATCTTCACATCCAGAGCCATCCCGGTCGCCTGAGACTGCTCGAACAGGCGAAATACATCGTCGCCACTCCAATGACCATGGCGGTTCATCAAATGCAGTTGGCCGCCTTCCGCAAAGATTCGAAAATTCGTGTCGGTCAGCGCACTAGCCAGACTCTCCAGCGTCTGCGCTGATACTGAACGTAAACGAGAATCTCGCAGCATGACCAATGAAGAATCCAGATGCTTGGGGATTGTGCGGGCAGCTACGGCGTGGTGAACCAGTCGACGAGCCACATCAAATTCACGGACCGCACTCCGACACCAGTTGATGACCTGCGTTGTAAGAATACTCTGAATCCCCAGCTCCTCACAGAAAGCGGCCAGCACCATATTCACGCCCGCAGAATCAACTTCAGTCAGCTC
>CANHVD010000755.1 GCA_947463775.1 Planctomycetaceae bacterium
GAGACGAGCCTTGAAAGTTTCACGTTCAACAAAGAATGTAGAACGCTATGTGCCAACGCGTGTTGCGGGTCTCTGCGGGCCAGATAATACAACGCTGAGCACTGCAAGGCTCATCTCGGCGGAGCGAGACGGCTACGTTGGCAGATCCCGGAGCCAAGCTGCACCGTTCAATGAACGGTCATTCAGATGCGGTTCGAGCCGTCGGATGCAGTGGTCGAAGGTCCTTTTTTCCATTGCATCGCAAAGGGCCTGGAGTCATCGGACATCATTATGCCCAGACAGCCAGGCGATCACTGGCGTTGACTTCCTGATCGCAGCTATAGATTGAAGTCGTTGTCGGCCATTGGGCTGTAGTTTTCGAACCGCATGTATTCTTTTCGCCACGTTAGTCTGATGATGCCTGTGGGTCCGCTGCGGTGTTTTGCCACAACAATCTCGGCTTCGCCAGGACGATCTTCCGGATCATACGCATCGGGGCGATGCAGAAACATCACCATGTCCGCATCCTGTTCGATAGCACCGCTCTCACGAAGGTCCGCAAGGCGAGGCCGTTTGTCTTCGCGAAGTTCAACCCCGCGATTCAGCTGAGCCAGTGCGATGACGGGGACTCGCAGTTCCTTCGCCAAAAACTTCAGACGACGAGAGATCTGTGCGATCTGCTGTTCGCGTGGAGCGTTCTTTTCATCAGGCTCAATTAGCTGCAGGTAGTCAATAATGATCGCGCCCAACGGAGCCTTACGATGCAGCCGGCGGGCCAGAGCGGCGACTTGCGTCATGGTACGGCCAGGTTTGTCGTCGATGAACAGCGGCAGGCGAGCCAGATCGTCAGAGGCTCTTACAAGAAGGTCGTGCTGAGCTTCCGTCAGGTTTCCGGCTCGCAGATCGTGGCCATTGATTCGCGCGGTAATCGCGAGGAAACGTTCGGCCAGTTCAAGATTCGACTGTTCAAGACTGAACAGGAGAATGCTCTTACCCGACTTTCGGGCCATAGCCTCGGCCATGTTACAGACGAGAGCCGTCTTTCCCATACTCGGACGAGCCGCAAGAATGATGAGTTCGGTTGGCTGAAAGCCGGTTGTTTGATGATCCAGATCGGCAAATCCGGTCGTGATTCCGGTGACGTCACCGACCTTCTGCAGACGCTCGTCGATGCGATTGAACGTCTCCATCAGGATATCGCTCATGGCGATGCTGGCGGTGTTGCCTTGTTCTTCCAGAATACTGAACACGCGCCGCTCAGCGCTTTGCAGCAGCCCCTCGACATCCTCTGTGGCGTCGTAGCATTCGCTGAGGATATCGGTGCACGCATAAATCAAACTACGTTGCATCCACTTTTCGCGTACGATATTCGAGTAATATCTTACGTGAGCCGCATGGGGAACGGCTTCCAGAACATCAGCAAGGTAGGCCGCACCCCCGACCGATTCGAAGTCTCCTCGTCGGATCAATTCTTCGGCCAAAGTGATCGCATCGATGCCGCGTACGCCGTTTTCGTAGAGCCGCTGAATGGCCGCATAGATCTTCTGGTGGGCGTCACTGTAGAAGTGTTCTGCCTTCAGAGATTCGCCAACTTCATCAATGGCTTCGTTCATCAGCAGAATACTGCCGAGAACACCGCGTTCTGCATCCAGATTCTGCGGTGGAAGTCGCAACTTGTCGTCAGCCATTGGGAACGTCCCGAATTGAATGTTCGAAGGAGGCTTCACATCATCACGGGGCCGGAGACAGGGCCGTGTGGGTGGAGATACTCAAGCCAGTTCGAGAAAAAATCCTCAGACAAATGAATGCCTGAGGATTCAGTGTGTTTGAGCAGTGCGAGAACTATGAGGAACTCGCACGGCGAGACAACAAGATTGATTAGCCGCTGGTTGCTGATGGCACAACCCAGACTTTGACTTCGGCATTGACCTTCTCGTGGAACTTCAGCTTCACGGTGTACATGCCCAGCTCTTTGATCGGTCCGTCGAGGCGAACATGTTCGGCTTCGACTGGATGACCAGCTGCCTTGAGTGCTTCGCTGATATCACGAGCGACAACGGAGCCGTAAAGATGATTATCAGCAGTCGCATGAGCTTCGATTGTTGCGCTGTACTTGCTGACGGCATCGGCCACTCGCTGGTACTGCTTTACGCGTCCAACTTCGATCGCAGCCAGTTTCTCTTTGTGCTTCTCGACCATCCGCTTGTTCTGCAGAGTTGCCACAGTGGCTTTGCCCTGCGGCAACAAATAATTGCGAGCGTAGCCTGGCTTCACTTTGACGATTTCGCCCCGTTGGCCGAGGTTTTCAACGTCGTGGACGAGCAGGACTTCCACGTTTCGTGAACTGGGTTGAACTGTGCTAGCCATCGAGCCGGGTTCCTTTTTCACCATTCCTGATCAGCAGCGAGTCAAATCGGACTCTTCTGCGGCCAATCAAAACATGATCACTGTCGAATTAAAATCGTATCGTTTGAGGTTCTGACGACTTCCTAGAAAGGAACGTCGTCACCGCCGGAGGGCGGCATGTCGTCATAGAAGGTCTGATCCGGAGTTCGTCCGGAATCTGAATCACCGTAGCCATCATTACTTCGAGTTGGCGCGGCGGCAGGTCGTCCAGTGTTGCTTCTTGGAGCGGCATTGCCACCGCCACCACCACCGCCCTCTGCTTTGCCGCCCAAAAGCTGCATGGCATCTGCTACCACTTTCAGCTTCGAACGTTTCTGACCAGTTTCCTTGTCGTCCCACTTGTCTTGTTGAAGTCGGCCTTCAATCAAAACAGGTCGACCTTTTCCAAGATACTCACCAGCGATCTCCGCTGTGCGACCCCAAAGAGTCACATCAATAAAGGAGACTTCTTCTTTCCGTTCGTTGGATCGTTTGTCTGTCCACTGATAATTCACAGCCAGCGTGATATCGCAGACCGCTGAACCGCCAGTGGTGTATCGCACTTCCGGATCACGAGTCAGATTACCGAGAAGAATAACTTTGTTGAATGAGGCCATGAGATACTCCGACTCGGACTCGCTTCCCGGACACAGAACAAACTGCAGCGAACTTAGTCTTCCAGAGCATCAACCGTCGGTTCAGCAGGACCACCATCGGCAACCTGAGGAACTGCCGTTCCACTGATTGAAGCCACCGTTGCATCAAAGATGCTTTGTGGGTGGTTGATTACCATCTGGCGCACGACTGTTTCGCTGAGCTGGCACTGACGAATCAGTGTCTTCATGCCGGAGCCAGGCATCGTAAAGCATACGATGTAATGCAGGCCTTTCTTCATTCCGTTGATTTCGTAGGCCAGCTTTCCATCCTGCCATGGACGGTGCGCGACAACCGTCGCACCGGCTCGCTTCAGGATCGCCAGGATATCATTGGTGACACCGTCCGGATCCATAGCAAATTTGCCACTGTCGACCAGGAACATGCCTTCATA
>CANHVD010000756.1 GCA_947463775.1 Planctomycetaceae bacterium
CACATCCGCCCTTGTGTCGCCCCTCCGGGCCTCAGCTTCTTAATGTTCGAATACCGGTGGCTCACGCCACTGGCATTGGATTTGTCGAACCTTCGGGCTGTGATAAAGGCGACTTATCTCAGGACTGTCTCTAACCCGCGGCCACTTCGGACAGCACCTGTTCGGCCACAAAGATCGGAAGTGTCGGCTGGTGATGGACGGCCATGGCGATCGCATCGCTGGGGCGGCAGTCAATGTTGTGAACCATATCGCCGACTTTGATCTTCAGGATGGCGTAATACGTATGATCCTTCATCTCTGTAATGACGACTTCCTCAACCTTTCCGCCCAACGTTTCGACGATGTTTTTCATCAGTTGGTGAGTCATGGGGCGGAATGGCGGTTCTTCCAGCAATCGTCGATTGATGATCTGAACCTCGAACTGCCCGATCAGAATGGGAAATGTTCGAGTCCCCCCGACCTCACGCAGATAGATGGCCTGCTGATCATTCAATTCAGAAACGATTACTCGACTGAGTTCCATCTGCGCAAACACTGGGAAATGCTCCTGAGTCTTTATTGGGGTCGAGTCAGCAGGCTAGTCCAGAGGAGCTCGCCTGCTAACTCAGGGAATTAAGATCATTGCTGGACGACAAGCCTGCTGCACCATTTCGAGAAACACATTAGGCTGCGGCTTACCGTTAAACGATCATAAAGAACAACGAACAAAAAGCCTTATGGCAGACGGCGAACCTTCAGATTCTTGAAGTAGACCTTGCTGTTCGGGTCGTGAGCCTGCAGGGCGAATGTTCCTTCTCCGAGTCGACGTTCAAAATCTTCGGAGAAAGCTTCTTTCCCTTCTGGTTCGGTGTAGTCGACCGTCGTTTTATCGTTGACGCGGATTTCGATGTGCTTGTCCTCGACCTTGATGTAGGTCTTGTACCACTCATTGTCTTTCAAACCTGGGTTGCCCACATCAACGACGCCGTAGAGGCTGCCGGATTTCTTTGGGTCTGACTGAGTCACATTGACCTGACACTCCAGACCAAACCGAGGCCAACCAGTGTCCTGAAACTTCGTATGGAAATAAATCCCCGCGTTACTGCCGGGAGTTGTCATGACGTCACATTCAAATTCAAAATTCTTATATGGCTTGCCGTCGCCTTCATAAAAGAGGTGGCTGCGTTCGCCGACACAGACGAGCTTTCCGTCTTCGATCTTCCATGATTCCTTGTTTTCGTTCACTTTCCAACCGTCGAAAGTGATACCGTCCCACATATTTGTCCACGCTGCGGGGTCGTCGCCCTTTACGGAAGTCACCAGCACGCAGACCACAAGGCCTAAAATTGCACTGCGAATCATCATCGAGTTCCTGGAAGTATAGAAAATTGGTGGATGCCGCCACGGCGCAGCGTCGCGGTATCCTCAGACTACCGAATCCGGTCGCTGGATTCCATGCACTCTGCCCGGGACATTCGGTCCACTGTTGTGACTGAGGATTCTCGTGAGTAACATGTCCACATCCTGGAAACCTGTGATCTTATATCGTGAGACCTGACCATGCTGAACTTCGTTGGACGTGGAAGTGCACATACCTGCGACGGGACGACTCGGCGAGATTTCCTGCAGGTTGGGTCATTGGGCGTTGCCGGCCTTTCGCTGGCCGATTATATCGAAGCAAAAGAACACGGGCAGGTGGCTGACGGTCACGATGAACGCTCCTGCATTATGATTTTCAATCTGGGTGCCCCCAGTCAGCTGGACACGTTCGACATGAAGCCGGACGCACCGCTGGAAGTGCGAGGTCCGTTCAAGCCGATTTCCACAAGCTGCGGCAATTACCAACTGTCCGAAATCCTGCCGAAGCACGCTGCGATCTCCGAACACATTGCGCTGGTTCGCAGTTGCCATCATACCGGAGCGGCCGTTCATGATGCTGGCTGGCAGATGATGCAGACCGGGCGACAATTTGCCGGTGGTGTGAATACGCCGCATGCCGGATCCGTCGTTAGCTATCTCAAGGGACGCCGAACTGATCTGCCGCCGTTTGTCGTGCTGCCAGAAACCATGGGCCGAGGCGGTGGAAATCTTCCGAATGGCCAGGCTGGCGGATTCCTCGGGAAAGCTCATGATCCATTTGCGTTGATGGCCGATCCTTCCAAGCCCGACTTCAAAGTTCCCGACCTCTTGCCACCGGAGAATCTCGGCGAGGTGCGAATCGCGCGTCGACGCAAACTGCGAGATCTCGTTGATGCCACCGTCAAAGATTTTGAATCGACCGAAAACGCGGCCATGATGGGCCGGAATTTCGAAGCCGCTTATCGACTGATGACAAGCACTCAGGCCCGCGAAGCATTTGACCTGACGAAGGAACCGCAGTCCGTGCGAGAACGTTACGGAATGAATCGCTTCGGTCAATGCTGCTTGCTGTCTCGCCGACTGGTCGAAGCCGGCGTGCGTTTTGTTACGATCAATTCATTCCTGACCGTGTTCGATGAAATCACCTGGGACATTCATGGCTCCAAGCCATTCACATCCATCGAAGGCATGCGCGATATTGTGGCTCCGATGTACGACCAGGGCTATTCGGCTCTGATCGAAGATCTGCATCAACGCGGGCTGTTGAAGAATACGATGGTGTGCAACCTGGCCGAGTTCGGACGAACGCCGAAAGTGAATCCTGCTGGCGGCCGCGACCACTGGCCTCAATGCTTTACCGTCGGTTTTGCTGGTGGCGGCGTGAAAGGTGGCCAAACGGTTGGCGCAAGTGATCCAATCGGCGGTGTTCCTGCTGATCGGCCCGTGCAGCCAGGTGATGTGCTGGCGACGATCTTCCACAGCATGGGACTCAAGCTGGATTCACACCTGCCAGGTCCCGCCGGCCGACCATTCCCGCTGGTTGACTTTGGATACCGCGAAATTCACGAACTGTTTTAAGTGAATGGTGTGGCTGCGTCTGCTCGCACGAACTTGTCGCACTCGACAAAACGCTACATTAAACCGTAGGGTGTGACAAGTGAGCCTTAGCGAACGCAGGCTCACCGGCTGAATCGCCATTTGATTCAACCCGGAAGTGAAGCGTACAGAAGACCTAATCAAGCAGTGCGATTCTGTGAGCTGGCCTAGAAACCAAGTCCGGGACATGGTGTGCCTGCGTTCGCTTGCGCGAACTGGTCACACCCTACAGAAGTGCAACGCTCCCGTCTTTGAACTGTTCCTGAGTTGGATCAGAACACTCCGTAGAAGCCATGTTTCACAAACTCAATTTGTTCGCCGTTGGCTCGGTAGTCGACTCCAACGTCGTACAACAGATGATCCAGTTCGTGATGACGCTCTTCAACGAACCGAATGTAGCCGTCGGGATACTGCTGCCAGTTCAAGAAGAACAACAGTTGATCGATGTTAACGCCTGAGAAATAGATCGTGTCGCA
>CANHVD010000757.1 GCA_947463775.1 Planctomycetaceae bacterium
CGAAGGCTGGAGACCTTCTTTTCAAACAGCAGAATCAGGCAGTCTTCCAGAACGCACTTCATGTCTTCAGCCTGAGTCACGAAGTAAGGGCTGATATAACCCTTATCGAACTGCATGCCTTCGGAAAACTCAAGAGTCGTGCTGTTGCCCTTGCCTTCTTCGACAGTGATCACGCCATCACGGCCAACTCGTTCCATCGCATTGGCAATCATCTCACCAATCGCTTTGTCGTTGTTGGCAGAAATCGCGCCGACCTGAGCAATCTGCTGCTTGGATTCTACAGGGCGAGCCAGCTTTTCGATGCTCTTAAGAGCCGCTTCGACAGCGATCTCGATGCCCTTGCGGACAACAGTCGGGTTTGCCCCGAGAGAAATGCTGCGAAGACCTTCGCTGTAGATCGCTCGAGCCAGAACAGTTGCAGTTGTGGTTCCGTCACCTGCTGTGTCGCTGGTCTTGCTGGCGACTTCGTTCACCAGCTTGGCACCCATGTGCTCATAAGGATCTTCCAGCTCGACTTCCTTGCTCACGGTTACGCCGTCTTTGGTAACGACCGGATTGCCGAAGCTCTTGTCGATGATCACATTGCGACCAGTTGGTCCCATCGTAACCGCAACAGCTTTGGCCAGTGTTTCCACGCCGCGCAGCAGCTTGATGCGGGCTCGATCGTCAAATAAAAGTTGCTTTGCCACTTCGAAGGCTCCTTCAGCGATCAGACGCTGCGATAATTAAAAATGTGTTCAAAACAGGCGATGCGAACCACTCTAAGGGCTCGATTATCAGGGCTCGATACTGCCGCCCGACCTGAAAAAACAGGTCGGGCATTCAACAGCGTGCAACAAACGATTAGACCAGCTTCGCCAGGATATCGCTCTCTCGCAGAATCTTGACTTCTTCGCCGTCGATCTCGATCTCTGTCCCGCCGTACTTGCCGAAGAGAACCTGATCGCCAACCTTAACGCTGATCGGAGAACGCTCACCGCTTTCGAGAAGTCGGCCTGGACCTACAGCAAGAACAGTCCCACGCTGCTGCTTTTCTTTGGCAGCGTCTGGCAGCACGATCCCGCCAGCGGTTGTTTCTTCAGCTTCGTTTGGGCGAACGACAACACGATCATCAAGTGGATTAATTTTCATATGCGACAACTCCGTGAGAGTCTGAGCCCGGCTCAGAGTGTTATTGAATTAAGTTTGATTAAAAGAATTTGAATCTGCGTGGTACGAAGAGCGAGTCGAACCGAGGAATGAATCGAATCAGTGTCCCCGGCCTTAGCGACCGGGGACGCGATCGAAACTCAGTCGGGACTACATCATCCCAGGCATGCCCATTCCGCCCATGCCCGGCATTCCGCCGCCCATGCCACCCATTCCGCCCATGCCACCGTCGTGGTGGTGGTCGTCATGATGACCGTCTTCGGCCTTCTTAGGCTCGTTGACAACGATGCAGTCGGTAGTCATCAGCAATGACGCGACGCTGAAAGCATTCTGCAGTGAAGTTCGAACAACCTTTGTGGGGTCGATCACGCCGAACTGCAGCATATCGCCGTACTTGTCATTCAGAGCGTCATAGCCGTAGCTGACCTTCTTCTCTTTCTTGACGCGATTGGCAACAACTGCACCATCGAGACCTGCGTTTTCGGCAATCGTTCGCAAAGGCATCTCAAGAATGCTGCGAATCAGCTCAACACCGAAGTCTTCGTCGCCCTTTGTGTTCAGATCATCAAGAGCAGATGCACAACGCAGCAGAGCCACGCCGCCGCCAGGCACGATGCCCTCTTCGATCGCTGCACGAGTTGCCGCCAGAGCGTCAACAAACAGATCCTTGCGTTCTTTCATCTCGGTCTCAGTAGCAGCTCCGACGTTGATCTGAGCGACACCGCCCGCCAACTTCGCCAGTCGCTCCTGGAGCTTCTCGCGATCGTACTCGCTGTCCGTCGTTTCGATTTCGCGACGAATCTGTTCAGCACGACCGGCGATATCGCCCTTCTTGCCGCCACCTTCGACGATAACAGTCTTGTTCGCGTCGATGTGAACCTTCTTCGCTTTGCCCAGATCCGACAACTGGATGTTTTCCAGCTTGATACCCAGATCTTTGAAGAAGGCCTTGCCGCCAGTCAGGATTGCGAGGTCTTCCATCATCGCCTTGCGACGATCGCCGTAACCCGGAGCCTTGACCGCAGCGACCTTCACGATGCCACGCATCTTGTTGACAACCAAAGTTGCCAGTGCTTCGCCTTCGATGTCTTCTGCAATGATCAGCAGAGGCACATTGCCCTTGGAGATCGCTTCCAACAACGGAACCAACTGCTTTGCGCTGCTGATCTTTTCTTCGTGCAACAGAATGCGGCAGTTCTCCATCACAACTTCCTGCTCATCTTCATCGGTGATGAAGTGTGGAGACAAGTAGCCACGATCAAACTGCATACCTTCAACAAGGTCAACTTCCGTCGTAACGTGCCGACCTTCTTCAATGGTAATTACACCGTCCTTGCCGACCTTCATCAGAGCGTCCGCAAGGAACTCCCCAATGTCCGGATTGTTGTTTCCAGCAATCGTTGCAACCTTCGCGATGGACTCACGGTCAGTTGCTTTGACTGGCTTGGCCATCCTCTGCAGAGCTTCGATCACAGCCGCAACAGCCTTCTGAGCACCACGGCTCAGAGCCATCGCGTCAGCACCGGCCGCAAGATACTTCAGGGAAGCGCGGTAGATCGCTTCTGACAGTACGGTCGCTGTTGTGGTTCCGTCACCGGCCACATCATTGGTCTTGGAAGCAGCTTCCTTCACCAACTGAACTGCAACGTTCTCGTATGGATCTTCCAGTTCGATGTCTTCAGCGACGGTAACACCGTCCTTCGTCACCTTTGGTGCGCCCCAACCCTTGTCAAGGACCGCATTCCGTCCACGAGGACCCAAGGTGCTGGAAACTGCCTTCGACAGCTTCGAAACGCCGGAAAGCAGGCTTTTACGAGCCTCTTCGTCGAACGTTAGTAACTTAGCCACGGCTTCTCCTCAAATTTGTCAACGCAATCACGAATCAAAGCTCTTCAGTCAAAACTCACTTCCGCACGGGCAAAATGGCACCGGTGACGAGAGTGGCAGAGAATTCAGAATGGGTCGCGAAGTTTGCAAACCCTGTGCCGCCGGGAAAACTGTGGTCGCAAGGTGTTATTGATAATGGACTTATGAAATCAGGAGTCATTCCGGATGGAGTGGCAGCGATCTTTTGCCGTCGTTTTGGCAGACCTTTATCTGAGGTCTGGTCCTGGTCGGCTCGCCATGATCTCAGTCTGTCGGTTCTCTTACGAATTCTCCCACTGGCACACTTTCGCTGTATCAGTTTTGACCACATGAAAACAAAACTGCCACAGTATGCCTGAGCGGAGAAACGATTGTCGCAGGCTTCGACGCGAG
>CANHVD010000758.1 GCA_947463775.1 Planctomycetaceae bacterium
ACCTGATGCATCTGGCGATTCAAACAGACTCCACAAGGTTCATTACCTTTGCACTCAACGGACTTAATGCCGTGCCTACAATTACGGGCGTCACTCAGGACTGGCACAACCTTTCGCACCATGGGCAGGATCCCTCGAAGCTTGCCGAGCTGAAGGTTGTGGAGCTTCAACAAATGCAGCTCTTTGGTGAACTGCTTGCGAAACTGGGCGACTCTTCTGAAGGCAGCGGATCGCTACTGGATCGCACGATCGTGTTGTTCGGCAGCAACCTTGGCAATGCCAGCAGTCACGACAACAAGAACATGCCCATTATCGTTGCCGGAGGTGGATTTCAGCATGGACAACATCTTGCCTTCGATCCGCTGAGGAATCCTCCGCTATGCAATTTGTACGTCCAACTGCTGAGACGACTTGACGCAAACGTAGATTCATTCGGCTCCAGCAATGGAACGATTCCCGGGTTTGATTTGGCCTGAGACGTTTCTGATGGATCAGATCGGGGGCAAACCGTCGTTTCAGTGAGACCGCCCACGCAGGGCGTGTCTATCTGAGTTAGCAGAACCGGCCTTTCAATCTACAGCTACGCAAAGGCCCCCTGCGACAACTTTCCTGTACTATCTCCAAATGATGGCTCTGGTATTCCCATAGCACCAAGAATACTGAGATAAAGGTTGCACATTGGTGTGTCGTCCTGTTTCCAGTGGCCACCGTGCTTAATGCCCATGCCCGTACCGCCCGCCAACAATGTCGGCAGGTTTCTGGGGTTGTGAGTCGTGCTGCATCCGCTGCCGAACAGCACCAGAGAATTATCCAGTACGGTTCCCTCCGCGTCTTTGTATTGCTGAAGCCTGTTCAGGAAGCCCGCGATCTGCTGACTCAGGAACAGGTCATACTTTGCAAACTCCAACTGCCCATCCTTGTCGCCGGCGTGAGACAGGTTGTGATGAGTCCTTGTCAGGCCCAATTTGATCGGGAACGTATCGCTGATCCCCATGCCGTCTTCGCGATTCAGCATGAACGCGACTGAACGAGTAATATCCGCATCAAAGGCCAACGCGATCAGATCAAACATGTTGCGATAGTATTCCGCCGGTTCACCCTCGGTCGTCACATCGAGTTTCAGGTGCGAGTAATCCTGTGACTTCAGAGGAATATCAATCCATTTCTCCGAAGCCGCCAGTCGCTGTTCAATCTCATTGAGTGATGTCAGATACTGATCCATCTTCTCGCGGTCAGACTGACCCAACTGCTGATTCAAAGATTTCGAATTCACCAGCACCGCATCAACAAGTCTGATTCGCTTCTTCAATTGCTTCTGCTGAGCAGCAATCGATTCTTCGTTGCTGCGAAACAGCCGATCGAAAACTCGCTGAGGACTGTTCTCGGCCGGAATCGGCTTGCCTTCAAGGTTGTAAGAAATCGTCCCTGTGCGTGACAGGAAACCAACGCCGGCATCGATCGACAGCACCAATGACGGCTGACGGCAGTACTGTTTCGTGTGCTGAGCAATCACCTGATCCAGAGAAACAGTGTTGTAAGTTCCAGGTTTCGCGTTATGGAGCGGAGCACCGGTCAACCACATATCCGAACAAACATGAGGATCCGCCTTGGTCCCGTTCGGGTGGTACAATCCTCCCAGAAAACTGACATGCTCACGAAAAGGGGCGAACGGCTCCGTTGACTTGCCGAAAACAAAATCGCGGCCGATCTGTTTGGGAAACCAACTCCATTCATCAATACCGTTGGCCGGATCCGGCAGACACATTCCATTGGCCGTGTACATGGCGCAGAATCGCCGTGGATTCGTTCCCGAATCATTGGCGGACGCATCTGCAAACAGTTCAAGCCTTGGCAGAATCACCGCGACGCCGGCCACCCCACGCAGAAACTGGCGACGATCAATTGTTGTAATTGGCAGCACGATGTGGCTCCTCGTTCTTGTTATGGCGATGAACTACTTCTTCAAAAACAAATCGCTGGTCACCACAAACCTGATCATATCCTGCATTCGGTATCCGTCCGCCTTCAACTGTTTTCCCGCTTCCTTCAGCCATTCGAGTTCATTATAGGTCAGACTGCGACCTGCCCCGAAACTGCTCAGATGCTTAAGAACACTGAAGGCTACCTGATCAATTCGATCATTCGCAAGATAGTTCCGCAGTCCGGCGAGGTCAGCCACCTCAACACCATCTGGCAAAGTTGAATGAGCATCCGCAGGCTGCGTCTTAAATCGGCCCGCCGCATCGTATTGCTCGAAGGCGATTCCCCACGGATCGATCCCGGAATGACATTTCGCACATCCTTCCTGATTGCGATGGCGTTCCAGTTTTTCGCGTAAAGTGCGTTCGGTTCCATCATCCTTAAGCTGAGGAACATTTGGCGGCGGATCATCCGGCGGCTCAGCAATCATGCGACGAGCCAGCCAGGCTCCGCGTTTGATCGGATTGGATTCGCGACCGTCGGACAGTCCAGCCAGAATTGCAGCCTGAGATAAAACCCCGCCGAGCTGTCCGTTCTTATGCGAGATCGCCGCAAACTGAAGGCCGTGCTCAGTTTGTTCTCCCAGATCGTAGTAGCTGGCCACCGCGTCGTTAGCGATGATGAAGTCCGAATGAATCAGGTAACTGACAGGCAGATTATTGTCTATCAGATATCGAACAAACTGTATGGGTTCCTCACGCAGTTGAGTTTTCATATCGCGGGTCAGTCTGGGGAACCGGGAACGATCGACTTCAAGGACATCAAACTTATCCAGACTGAGCCATTGCGACGTAAACTCATGCACGAATTGTTCAGAACGAGGATCCTTCAAAAGTCGATCTGTCTGAGCAGTTAAATCTGCCATCAGAGTGTTTGCAGCCGCCGCATCGAGCAACTCCTGGTCAGGTGGTGAATTCCACAGGAAGTAAGACAGTTTGGAGGCCAGCTCCCAATTGTCGACGTTCTCCGCTTCTGGACCATTGCTGTTTTCGATCAAAAACAAAAACTGAGGCGATGTCAGCACGACCAGCAGAGCATCCTTAATGCCTTGCTGAAAATCATTACTCTCCTGGAAAGAGCTCTCCCAGACGGACACGACAGAATCAACTTCTGCATCCGTTACCGGTCGGCGCCATGCTCGTGTCATGAATGACGAAATAATCTCACGAGCATACAGCGAATGGTCTTCACGATTCAGTGAGTCAACGAAAATGTTGCGATGCGTAGCGGGTGGCCATGCGTCGTAGATCGGACCTTCGAATTCTACCGAATGGATCTTCAGGCGAGGCATTTCCCGACCATCGGTATACTCACTGCGAACACCGATCTCGCGAATACCAGCAAGGTAGTTGACGTTGTTTTCTTCGACGGCCGGATATGGAAAATCATTGATCGCGCCGGTAAACGTGAACTCGGCTGGTTCCAAA
>CANHVD010000759.1 GCA_947463775.1 Planctomycetaceae bacterium
AAGAATGAACAGAGAGGCGTTGTCGCCTCTCTGTAGATTAACAAGAACGTCAATTCAGACCTTAAGCGGTTTCTGCTATTCGTTACTGTTACTTTGCCTGTCGAAGCTCCTCGACGGCTTTCCGCAGCTCGTTCAGCTCGGAACGCAGATGTTCGTTTTCATTGCGAAGTTTGTGAATCTCATCACCAACTTCAGGTCGATAGGCCTTCATTGAAGCCTCTATCGCGTGGGCAAGCTCCTCTTTCGCGGCGTGTAGTTCTTTCTCCATCGCTTCAGCACGATTCATGAGTTCGTGAGCCATGTCGTGCATCTCTGCAGCCTTCAGATTCTCCGCAGCCATTCGCACGTGCCTGATTCGTCGCCCTGCTTGCTCCAGCTTTTCAGCATGCTCTCGATGTTGCGGCGGAATCTCAGGCTTCTGATGACGTTTCATTAGCTCGCCAAGTTTGCGCTCCGTACCGCTGATCTGTTCACGCAACTCACGAATCTCTTGCTCCGGGGCCTTTGCGGCCTCAGCTTTTTCTCGTGCTGCTCTAAGACCCTGTAGCCGCTCTTTCAGATGAGCAATATCCGGATTCTCTGGTCGGTGATTCGGACCTTTCTTTCCTGATAGCTCCAACGCCCGAGCCATGAGTTCCTTTGACTCCTGAAACAGCTTCTCGGCTTCATCCTTATGACCGTTCTCAAGCAATTGAGCTGCCTCAGATTTCACAGCCTGGGCTCGCGATGTCAGTTCTTCCGCTTCATCGGCGTTCACTAATCCAGAGGAGACCGAGACAACTGCTGACAAAATGAGGCTGGCAAGCGTGGCAAATCGCATGGAGTAACCTTTCTTTGAGGTCGGTGCATACTACGAGGCAGGAGCTGAAGTCTAAAGACTTGCGGCACAAGCGACCAGAGGTTCTTCAGCAAGGAAGCGTCTGTGTTCCAAAGCTGCACCACTCTTCAGAAGCACGCGAAAGCAGACCCCTCAAGCACATGCAGCTCAGGCGATGTCAACTATCCTCGAGCCGAGAACTTCGAATCGCGGCTCTATCCCAAGCCCTGGCTTTGTGCTTGCCTGCATATACCCGTTCACGCGCTGGGGAGCACCTGAGGCATTACTGACGCTGACATAGCTATTGAAGTCCGTGCTGGTGAAACGGAATTCTTCAGGCGTGCTGTGAGCCAGATGTGCGATGGCCGCAGTTGTGATGTCGCCACCCCAACTGTCTTCAAGCGTCATTCCGATTCCCATCGACACACACAGGTCACGAACCTGTTTAGTCTTCGTCAGTCCACCGAGCTTGCTGATTTTCAGATTAACAACGTCCATCGCAAGATCCGCTTTGGCTCGCAGCAACATCTCGAGGCTGTCGACATTCTCATCAAGCACGAACGGATGGTCTGTGTTTCTGCGGACCGCGAGACATTCTTCGTAAGTCAGGCATGGTTGTTCGATATAGACATCGACACTTCGAACGGCACGAACAACTCGCATGGCCTCGTGCTGCGTCCATCCGGTATTTGCATCAGCAACCAGTCGATCCGACGGGAGCAACATCGAACGAACAGCGTGGATCCGTTCAATATCGGTATCCGGATCGCCACCAACTTTGAGCTGAAAGCGGGTGTAGCCGTCAGCTCGATATCCGGCGACTTTGCGAGCCATCTCTTCGGCCGATTCCTGAGAGATCGCTCTGTAAAGTCGGACACTTTCGCCAAAACGGCCGCCCATCAGGACACAGACCGGCAGTCCAGTGGCCTTGCCCAGGATATCCCAACAAGCGATATCGATTCCTGCTTTCACGTAAGGATGCCCCTTGAGAGCTGCATCCATGCGATGATTCAGGACAGAAAGCTGTCGCGGATCATAACCGATCAAATGTGGACCGAGTTCCTTCAGTCCGGCACGCACGCCTTCGGCATAGGCTGGCAGATAGAACGGCCCCAAAGGACACACTTCACCGTAACCGATCAGGCCACAATCTGTTTCGACCCCGACGACGGTGCTGTCAAAAACCGAGACAGACTTACCGCCAGACCACTTGTAAGTCCCCTCATGCAACGGAAGGTCAACGCGATGCGCGAAGATGCGGGCGATTTTCATGGGAGACTCTAAAATAATGCGTTTGTGCAGGAACCGAAAACCAAAAAACCTAACCGGTCGGCTAACGCCGTAACACTCGCCTTAGCTCGGCAATAACATCCCGGTTCTTTGATCAAGGCCCAGCATGATGTTCATATTCTGTACGGCAACTCCACTGGCCCCTTTGATCAGATTGTCGATCGCCGCAAATACCACCAACTGATCTCGATTGAAGCGAACTGAGATGTCACAGAAGTTTGTATACGAGACGTCTTTTGTGTTTGGGATATGGTCAACAACTCGAATGAATGGCTGCCCGGCATAGAAGCTCCGGTAAATCTCAAGCAACTGAGCCTGCGTTTGGGGAGCCTTCAAGCGAGGATAAATGGAACAGAAGATTCCTCGATCCATCGGCATCAGATGAGGGTTAAAGGCAACCTGAACGCCAGCACCACAGACATCCGTGAGAACCTGTTCAATCTCTGGCGTATGTCGATGCTTGCCAATGCTGTACGCGGTCACAGACTCATTGCACTCGGAAAACAGATTGGACAACTTTGGCGTCCGCCCTGCTCCACTGATGCCGCTCTTTGCATCGATAATGATTCCGGTGGGTTCAATCACTTTTGCCTGAAGTAGCGGAGCCAGAGCCAGAATGGACGTGCTGGTATAGCAACCAGGATTCGCAACCAGCTCCGCATTCGGAATACGATCGGCATAAATCTCGGGCAAGCCATAGACAGCAGTGCTCAGACGTGTCGGGTCCGTGTGAACATGCTCGTACCAGGTTTCATAAACGCCCGGATCTCTGAGCCGATAGTCCGCACTGAGATCCACAACGCGACAGCCGGCCTCAAGCAACTGCGGGATCGCCTCCATACTCGCCGTGTGCGGCAGACAGCAAAACGCAATGTCACACAGCTTTCCGGCCTGTTCTGCCGAAAGGTTTTCGCATCGCAAATTGAAGAGCCCTGTTAGCGACGGGTGAACTTCGCTCAAAAGGGGTTTGTTCTCCTGGCGAGTCGTCGCAGCAACAACTTCCGCCTGCGGATGGCGGGCGAGGATCTTCAGGAGTTCAAGAGCGGTGTAGCCGGTTGCACCGAGAATCGCGATTCGAGCCATGTGGGTCGCCGTAGCGGAAAGAGGGGTTTGGGAAGAGTTGATAATCTTCGTGGCCTTGGAGTATAGAGGTCGACACCTGTCACTCAACGACAGCATATCAACCGTCCGGCAGTTTCTGCAGATTCGGAGTCTTCGAGTTACCCAAAAAAAGCCCGGAGAAGCCACGGCTTCGCTCAGAGTCCATGGAGCAGAAAACGCCTCCGCGACCGACGA
>CANHVD010000760.1 GCA_947463775.1 Planctomycetaceae bacterium
GATACACCGTTCCTCCCGTATTAATTCCATATGTGGCCACCGTAAATGCCACCGCCGCGGCGCGAGTCGTCGGAGTTTCTTTCGTGTCGAGCGCGATGTACGGGATCGTTGCCAGATGTTCTCGAGCAGGCTGAGAAAAATTGGCCATCGGATCGCAGGCTATCATCATCCCGCAGTCAGCTTCATGATTCGCCAGAGTATCCGACGTTGTATATTCCCCGGGATTAAATCGCGGGTATCCGCGAGCATGATTCACTCCAAACGGATATCCCGTGCGCCACGAGACAACATTGTCCGCACCAGAAACGTTGCCGTGGCCACGATTGGCTTTAGCGACGAAACGCGTGTGAGCATTCATGTCGCGAGTCAGAGCCAGCAATGCTTCTGTGTTGGCATGCTTGCCGCGAGTCATTGTCAGGCCCATCCCAAAGAAGATGACGCCAAACTTGCAGGCCTTCATGCGGTCCATCAAATCCTGCCAAACGGAGAACTCAACACCAGTTTCTCGCTGCACAACTTCCGGATCGAGCTCAATTCCTTTCGCCATCGCTCGCAATGTCCACAGTGCCTCGAAGTCACGTTTGGGTTTGATCTGAATAAAGATGTCAGCCGCCTTCGCGCTTTTAGTCTTGCGGACATCAATGATCACACAAGTTCGATCCTTGCGACCATTCGGAACAAACATGCCTTTGGGCATCAGGCTATAACGAGTGAAATGGCGAGGATGACTTTCCGCCGGATTCGCGCCCCAGAAGATAATCATGTCGCCACGATTGGTGACTTCGCCCAGAGAACAGGTGACTTCACCAACTCCCTGGAACGCCATGCCGGAAGGACCGTGACAGACACTGGTTGTCGTGTCGATCGTGCCATTGATCCAGTCCGCAATACTCACCGCGACGCGTTGTGCTTCGCAGGGAGAATCGCTGAGACCGTAAATGATCGGATTCTTCCCGTTCGTCAGAATCTGAGCGGCGCGGTCATAGCCTTCTTCGAGCGTCGCGGGGCGTCCTTCAATTGTGCAACTGGGCCGATCTTCAACGCTATGATTCAGAAACCACGCTTTGCCAAGAACGCAGGCTCGTTTTGCTTCGACAATATGATCATCTTTAACTGATAGATCGATATCGTCGCACACACAACCACAGAAAGTACAGGTGGCATCCTGAATAACTTTCAGCTCTCCGGGCGCGCCGCGAGTTGGTGCATGCACTTGCGTTGAGGCACTTGTCATGAATCACTCTTTCAAAATGCAACGGCTTCGATTTTCACAGGCAACCGGCAATCCGCAGCCATAATCTACCGCGATGACATGGAAACCACCACATCCAACGCGGAAATGATGACGCAGAGATTGCTCGCTTCACGGAGGATTGCCGGAAGCAGGCAACAACGGGCCACAGGATATTGTGGTCGCTTGGGGGAAAGAGTCCTGGGCACGGCAGAAAGTGCCGCTGAGGTTCTCCGATGATGACGGATTTTCCGTGGATTCCTAAGGAGACGGCCATCAACGTAGACTCGACTTTCGAACTCTGTTAACTTCCGACCTCCCGGCGTCGAAGCCTTTCTATGGCGAGATCGTTGGTGATCACCGCGGCGAACACAATGAGGTGTTCTACACGCGGTCTTGAGGCGATTGAGCGGTCGCTGAAAGCTGAAAAAGGGTGACTCCTGATCAGGATCCGGGCGCGTGAAGTTTTTGGCGTTCTCATCGGCATGGAGGCCGCAATGGGATTGAAGCGAACAAATCAACAACCAGCAGCAAATGCGACGGCCCCGGTTCCGGATGCCATGCGAACTCAAATTCGCTGGCTCATTCGTCGGGATATGGATGAAGTGTTATCCATCGAACGCGGCAGCTTTCAGTTTCCCTGGACCGAGGAAGAGTTTCTTTGCTGCCTGCGTCAACGCAACTGCATCGGAACGGTCGCTGAGCTGGATCACAAAATTGTCGGGTTCATGATCTATGAACTCCACAAATCCATGCTGCGAATCCTCAACTTTGCCGTTGCACCGGACGTACGACGCGGTGGCATCGGTCGGCAGATGGTTCAGCGACTTGTCGACAAGTTGTCTCAGCAACGTCGCCGCGAGATTGTTCTGGAAGTTCGCGAAACGAATGTTCCGGCACAACTCTTCTTCGCGAACAATGGCTTCCGTGCCGTGACGGTTCTGCGAAAGCATTACGACGACACCTGCGAAGATGCGTACTACATGCGATACTGCCTGACGGAAGATTCAACGATTCCGTTCATTCCTCACAACCGCATTTCGGAATACGACGCCGCTTAAACAGCGCTGTCTATCTTTGATGATTCCTGATCCTGCCGAACACTCGGCAGGATTTTTTATGCGCGCGATCAGGCCTGATCCTGACGCCAATACGTGCCGACGGATGGTCGTGGGCCGGAGTGCATTGCTGAGGACAGCAATGACCAGTGAGCAGAACCGGGGATGATTCCATCGATTCGTCACGAACTTCCAGAGCCGCCAGGTCATTCACGGCAATACGCTGAGTATTAACGACAACTCGATGACGTTCTCCCGACGGCGATTTCAGAATCGATGTCAAAACGCTGTCATCAGACATCACCGTCTCCACGTCCCAGTCTTTGTAGCGACGAGCGAACGTTGTGATTTCTCGCATCAGATCTCGAAAACCAGACTCGAAACCGTCCTTCTGTCGCCACACCTCAGGGTTGTGATCGAAGAACGAAACGGTTTCAGAACCTGAGAGCATCGCCTGATAAGTCATGACTCGCAGCTCATCGATTTCCGGCAGTTGATTCTTTGGCGGCAGGATCCATGTCTGCAGAATCACCGCCAGAGGAAGACTGCGCCCCGCAAGTTCCATCGGACGCTGCGTTCGACGAATCATGAAATACACATCATCCAGAGGACCTTCACCCAGATCCGGATAAGGCATGATTCGCATCACATCGGCGGCTTCATACAGGAACGAGAAGTATTCGTAATGCTGGTCAGTCCATTCGGCCAGCGGTCCCCAGTGGGAGATCTCAAGGCGAGTTCCCGGGAAGTCTTTCTGGAACTGCGGCCGCAGCTTTTCATAGACGTCAATGTAGTAACCAAACGGAGTGTCCGGTGAATTCCTCTCCGGTTCATCCATGATGCTGAAACCAATCAGCAGTGATCGATCAACCAGCTTTGCTCGTTCAACAGCCGCCGTAATTTCTTCATGCTTTGTCTCCTGGTTCCACCAATGCGCCAGAACAAAGGGCAGACCGACGTCCGTTGCCGCCTGATGGAGATTCGGGCGATCCAGCATCACCTGCGTGAATCCCATCTCCTTCAGTTCTTTGACGGCCTCCTCCGTACGTGGGCTGTACATTTCGAAGCGCTGAGCAACTTTCGTTCTGATCGGCACACCCACGAACGGAGCA
>CANHVD010000761.1 GCA_947463775.1 Planctomycetaceae bacterium
ACTCGACGGTTCGATCCCCGCTTCATCCCGCAGTGGCGAACGCGGAACAACAATATCGCGTTGAACTTCAGCCGGGCGGACGTTCCGTAGAGATCCCGGTTGTGACGGATCTGAGCAAACTTTATGAACTGGACCGGCGTCATCCGATCTTCCGGGGCTCAAAAGGTAAATCTGAGAACGTGCAATGGATGGTTCTGCCAGTCGAAGGCAACAAGTCGATGCTGATTCCCGTTTCTGAAGACTCATCCTCAGACATGCAGTAGCGCAACTGGCTTTGCATCCCACTGCCCCACCGTGGCGATTTTCTTTGGTTCTGCCTGCCGGGCAGAGTTGCTTAGTAGGTCCCGCCTGACGGGCAGGACTTCACGGCTGGCTGCAACACGACAGAATGTGATTGACCGACCCTTGCCTCAATCTGGCGGCAGATCAGACTCAAGCGTTTTGCGACAATACGAAGGTGTTTTCCGGCCGACGAGACCTGCAATGTCATCATCCGCGACCACTCACTTAACTGATTCGGGCCTTCACAGAACGAAGTGCTCGAACCTCACAATTTGTCGTGAATATTTCCTTCCCGTGATTCCTTAAGGCTGATGGAGCATCTCATGAAATCGCTTTCCGCCCTCCTGATTGGTGGCCTGATCAGTGGCAGTCTTGCTACTTCCGTCCCCGGTTTTGACAATGAATCGCTTCTCAGTGGCTCGCTTGTGAGCGATTCGCTGAAAGCCGTTGGCGATTTCCTGAGCGACGAAAATGGTTTGTCAGAACTTGAAGCGGAATTGAACGCAGCTGGAAACAAGAGCATTGCAATAGAGGTCCAGGAGCTACCTCTTACGGTCACGTTCGTAAGGAACGACGAGAAGCACGATGCGGACGCGGCTGAGAACCCGGCAACCAAGCCTAAGTCTCGCGTCAGCGGGAAGATTGTGATCATTGATGCGGAAGGAAAACGCAAGGAATATCAGTTCAATGGCGACCAGGCCAGAATGTTGCACCCCGCGCAGAATCCCGAGAACGTTGAAGTTGAAACCGAGGACGGCGCAAAGGCAGATGGTGGCTCAAACAGCGGGCCTCTGCCGGAATCAACCACCGAAGAAAGATACGTAATTGGCGTCCAGTGCGAAGAATCCAGTGAGCTTCTGCGAGGTCACCTGAAACTGGGCAACACAGGACTGGTTGTCCTGGAAGTGCGAGAAGAAACTCCAGCGGCAGAGGCCGGACTTAAGAAAGATGACATCATTGTCAGCATCAACGACAAAGATCTGGAATCGCTGAGTCAGCTCGTCGCGACGGTTTCAGAATCTGACGGATCCCCTGTGAAACTCATTGTTCTTCGAGCAGGCGATCGGCAGGAGATTTCCGTGACTCCTCGAAAAATGCAAGTGCCCACAATGGTTGTTCCCGCACGAATGGACGCCGAGGACTTTGATGAATTGCTGGGAAATGCCAATCCAGACGTGCGAGTGCGTCGCATTCATCCCGGCCTGCTGATTGAGGGGGGCGTGCCGGGCGAACAAAAGGACGTCGAGGCGTTAATTGAGAAACTGCGTCAGATGGCCGAGAGTACCGCTCCCGCAGAGAATCCTCCTGCCAGAATCATCATTGCAGCCCCTGACCATGGTGAAGCGGCCGCAGAAGCAACTGCCGCTTCATCGGAAACTAAGGCGGCCATCAAACAGCTTCAGGAGCAAGTTCGCCAACTGCAGGAACAACTGTCGGAGCTTCAAAAGAATGTCCAGTCTCCGGAATCTGAAAATCAATAAGTGTCGAATTCACTCAGAACAAGGGACCGACTTGCCGGGGAATCTGCAGAAACGCTCGTTCGCGTGCGGGCGTAACTGCCAGGATGTTTCCCTTCTGCACTCTGTTTGAGGCAGGTTCACAGGTAACTCGCGAGTGAACCTGCCGTACTGCTCCGCCCTGCATTCATCGAACGCCCGCTGTTCGGCAAGACTCAGAATTCACTGGGGCTACGACGGGGCATGGGTGGGCATGACGATGTCATTCCCACGCCGGAAAGTATGCGGAACGGCTAACAAATCCAACGAAGCAGCACCGTCATGCACACCGAATACACTTCGTGGCATACGGCATCACAGCCAAACGCTCCTGCGAGATCTTTCTACCGCAGGCGGTACAGGTTCCGTAATGGCCGGTTTCAATTTGATTGAGAGCCAGTCGGATCTCCTGAATCTCGTCCTTCGTCACTCGCCCCACGCCAGCCAGAACCTCGTCGTCTTCGGATTCCACAGCGTTCTCACTCCAGTCACTGCTCCCGGGGTTGCTGAGATCCGATTCGATCTCGGCACCTCGTCGAGTCAGTTCTTCTAACTGAGCTTCCAATGCAGCTTTTACGGCAGCGTGTGTGGTCATGGCATTATCCTTATCAACAATTGGTGGGAGAAGTTGCTGCGACTTTTCCTGGGGCATTTTTTGCAGCAAATGTATCGCCAGGATGAGAAATCCTGAGATGCAAGGAACGTGCCACGCCGGACGAAGATCGTCATGATCTCCGGATCGGCGACAAACGACGAAATCAATGACTCGCGATCGAGTTCCAGCGACGGCGTGTGTGGCCCTTCGAGACATCCACACGGGTCTCGATGCGAGCCGCCACGCGTTTCAGATGTGCGTGCAGACTGCTCAAAGGCGCGCCGTATGTCGCGCTCAGGCGACAGTAGTGTGGCAGACGAGCATCTGGTAGACAGGACGACTTCTATTCGTTCAACTGTGCCACTCCTGATGGACATTATTGTTTATTTCCCGCCTGGATCTCGCATGTCTCACGTACGTTTCCTTCTGACAGGTTTGATTTGCCTCCATCTGTTGACCATGGATGCTGCCGCACAATCCGATCCTAAGCTGCCGTTTCCTCAGAACCGCGTCAAGGATTTCTATTCGCGCCAAGCCGAGCAGTTTCTGGATCATCGGCCGACTGGGCCTGTCGACGTGCTGCCGCAGTTCCCGGGGCTGGATGGCGGAGGTTTTGGGCACTGGGGTCAGAATCCGGAAGAGGTCAGCTTCGACCAAAGTCTGAATGAAGTCGACTCGGGGAATGTTGTGTGCCAGTTGACTCGCCATTTTGGACAGACGACGTTTAAAGGCGTCAACGTAGAAGTCGACGCTGACAGCAAGACGACGATGCTCTACGACCCATTGCGAATCACCTTCACTGATGCGTGGAAGGGCGGCTTTGTGAAGTGGGGATTTGTTCGTTTTGGTCTGATGGGCGGCGTCGAACCTGCGGGCCAGCGATTCCTCGATTTCACTCAAGCCGGATGGCAGCTTCCGCAAGGAATCAACAGTCGATATCTCGGGTACTACCGACACGGCAAGCATGTCGCCTTCTCCACACAAATTGGTGATGCGACGATTCTGGATAACATCTCGGTCGTTG
>CANHVD010000762.1 GCA_947463775.1 Planctomycetaceae bacterium
GACTGCGAATGAATAGACGCATTGATTAGAACAGCCAGGCGTTCAGGCGTCACGTCGGAATGGTGATCATCATTGATCACAAACTGCCGATCATCTTCGAATACAGTCATTGAAAAGCGACATGAAGGAATTGATACATCGTCGCGCAAGGCTCGAACATAGAGCTCTATCCCCGTCTGCTCCGCCAGCCAGGTGGCTCGCTCCTGAATCAACGGATCATCGGACCTCAGGAGGACTCGCAGTGAACTTTCCTGCGGGTACCAACGAGTCAGCCATTCGCGATACCTCGGTTCAAAATTCACAACTTCGTGCTGGCCCGAATGACGTGACAATCGCCCCGACCATCGCACTCGGTCCTCAATCGACGGCAGCCACAATCGCAGGTGAGCCGTCAAGGGAACTCGCGGAGCTGCCGCTTCGGTCTCTCCTCGAATACGCCGCAACACTTCGGAGAGCCCGTCACTGTCAGCATCAGCACGGGTGAATTCTCCGGGAGCGGCGGTCGAAGGATTCGATGTCACATGCTGCAGGCGAACTCCAAAGTCTTTCCAGACAACTGGCACCGATTCCCCGTGAGCATCCATCACATCGAGACCAGTCCAGGACGCTGGCTTTCCAGCTCCCGTCACGAACATTATTCCGGCACATCCCTGCAGACTGCGAGCAGCCTCCTGAATCGACGCGGCTGTGCAGCGACCGATATCGATCACCGACAATCCCAACTCGCGAATCGCCGCAGTGACTCCGACAAAGATATCGGGCGATGAACTTCTGCCATCGTAGCCCACAACAACAGAATGAACGTCGATTAGTTTTGCCGGCGCCGCAGACTCAGGCGTTGCCGAGGTCACGGGGCGATATTGCAGAGGAGCCCGAATAGACGCGACCGGAGCGGGCTCCTGATCCGCAGCCATTGCCAACTCATTCACACAACTCGCAAAGATCCTCGCAACATCTGCTGCGGTGCGTCGATCGAGTTCATTAATGTACGGCCCGCGAACTCCAAACTCAGTCCGATGAAGTCCCGCTCCGCGGTGATCTCGAATACGTTCCGTCGCCTGCAGTGTCTTCTCCGCAAGTCCCTCGGAGTCTGTTCGCCACTCGCACTGATCACAGTTCGGCCACGCCGCATTAAGTCGCGCCAAATGAACCGCGCGGCTTACGGCCTGAGTGCTTCCGGGGCAAACAAAAGGTGACTCGTTGACGCGGGTCAGGCCCGATGTCGAAAATGCCGACTTGCCTGTTGAGTTCGCCAGCGATGACTTGTCGGCCCGCTGATCCTTCGCGGTCATGTCGAACTCCATTCGAGCAGGATTCAGGCTAACTTGAGCTTCGGGAGTCTCAAGATTAGCCGCTGGGCGCTAGCCCACGGTTCAAAACCGGACGCTAGCGGGGTGTCGATTTAGTGGTGTATTCGGCGTTTTCGTTTAACGGCGAGCCGCAGGCGTAGGCGAATTCGGGCAACGACGCCTGCGGCTTGCCGTTAAACGAATTAAATGTACAGCCTGCCATCGCGTTCCGGCTGATAACGTTAACCCAACTTCTTAGTAAAACAAAACACATCCTCAGCCGCTACTCGTCAGCTTCTTCCGTGTTGTAAGCGATCAAACTATTGACCTTCAGCCCGTTCAGCCTCTGCCGAGCATTCAAGAAAGCCAGTTCGATCACAAACGCCGCCCCGACAATATGAGCGTGCTGTGCCTGAGCCAGCTTCCAGCAAGCTTCGACCGTACCACCCGTTGCCAGAAGATCGTCGACCAGCAAAACTCGATCATCCGAACTCACGGCATCACGATGAATCTCCAGCGAGTCAGAACCGTACTCGAGATCGTAGCTAAATTTATGAGTCTCGAAAGGCAGCTTGCCTGGCTTTCGAACCGGGACGAATCCAGCACCCAACTCCATCGCCAATGGAACCCCGAACACGAATCCTCGTGCTTCTGCCGCTAGTACAGTTGTGATTCCAGCATCGCGAAATGGCTCGGCCAAACGGCGAGTAACTTCCTTCATTGCCGCCGCGGACTTCAGCATCGGCGTAATATCACGAAACATGATGCCGGGCTTTGGGAAATCCGGAATGGATCGCACATAGTCTTTCAGATTCATCTCAACCCTGACTCATCATGGAATTGCTGGAAAACATCTATTCAAAAATCACGCCGCGTCAGTATCACTGCTGACCGCAACAACAGGTGCCGGCGGCCGAACATATCGCTGCCAGAGTGCTCGCACTGGCGATGAAAAGGCAAATGCACAGAATAAGACCGGCAATGCCATTTCTCGCACCACAAACACCAGAACCATCGCAAAGACGATCTGCAGAATCTGGATTCGACTGCGACGTCCGCGAATCATCTGATTGAAGACGTGTGCATAACGAATGCGAGAAACCATCAATACGGCAGCCGCGAGCGTAATCAACGGCAACAGAATCGCCAGCGTCGGTTGAAGATATTTCGAAATCAAACTGGCAGAAGTGAATTGCTCGTTCAGTTCCCTAATTCCGATCGGAAAGGAAGCCACAACTCCTGCCGCTGCTGGAGAAGGCAACCCACTGAAATACTCATGCGAATCTTCTTCATCGGATTCCACATTAAACCGCGCCAACCGCAGAATGGCACACGCCATAAACAAAACGGCAATGGCCCAGAGCAGTCTCGGGGGAAATGGAATCGCCGTCGCCATCAGCAGCTTATGATCAGGATTTGCCAACTGCAATAAGATGAATCCCGGAGCGACCCCAAAGCTGATCGCGTCGCACAGACTATCCAACTGAGCACCAAAGTCGGAGGTCTGATTGGTAAGCCGCGCAGCGCTTCCGTCGAGCATATCGAACAGCATCGCAAGGAAGATCAACTGAGCAGCCGTCACCAGTAGCTCGGTTCCGCTGATCTGTTCCGGACCAATTTTGGCTGCAATCGTGATCGCCCCAAACCCACACGCCGCATTGCACAGCGTCAGCAATGTCGGCAGCACCGCAAAGACCTTCTGCCGGCGCGTCTTTCGCGGAGCGGTTGTTGGACTGATTCCAGTCATGAACGTTTGTTTCTCGAAAAGTAAGCTACCGAAAATTGAGTCAACGAATTTGGGCTCAGACCGCTTAGCCCCGCCAGCAGATCCAAGTCGCCCATGGCGGGATTTCACGCATTTCCCCACGAGCGTCATTGCGATTTTGCTCGCAAAGTGCCGACATTATCCAGCCAATCGACCGATTTGCAATTCGCATCCGCTTCAAAACAGTTCGGCAATCGGTTCGCTGTGAGAAATTGGGTTTAAAAAGCGGTATCGCTCATACATTCAAAGTCTGCGACTTTTCCAGACCAGAAGTCGACACTCGCCGGGTTCGGAGACTAAAGTAGGCCGACCTCGCCAGCCAATTGTCTGGCTGAGA
>CANHVD010000763.1 GCA_947463775.1 Planctomycetaceae bacterium
AACGGAGTTTCCCTCGTGATGTCGCCATTGAAATGAGACGTCTGGTGACATGGACGAACGGGATGGTGCACAACGGTCCGACTCGAAGCAGCAAAGGGCTTTGCTCCATTTGCGGAAAATATCCCGTTGGGCGTCGCAACATGTGAAGCTGGCAAATGTAACGCACTAACGTACGTCATCGACAGCGTCCGTCACACCTAAGCAGACCGGGGAATTTCTGAAGATGCTCTTCAATCTGATTTGCTCACTGGACTCACCGAACGATTTCTCTTGACGTGACATATCCAGGCAGAGCTCGTTCAATGATCTGCAGCAAGTACAACATAGCGAATTGGCACAGAAATGCCCTTCTCAGATTCATTAGAGATCGCTTTGCCTTGCCTCTTGTTCATCGGCGACTTTCGATGAGTAAGGGCGACCAGGGGCACTTGCGTCTCTACTAGAATCAACGATTGCATATCGAAGTACGGAAGATCTTGGGGGTGAGCATACGGCGTCTGGCATTTACTATTGAAGGATCAGTTGCCCGGATACTGACTTCGATAATGATGCAGGAAGATTCCTGATGAAACAGCCACATTCAACGAGTCTGTGCCGTTCAGCATTGGGATGGTCAGCTTTGCTGAAGTTGCCATCTGAACCTCAGCGGAAACACCATCGTATTCATTGCCCATGATCAAAATCGTGCGCTCTGGAAACTGGTAGGCGGACAGTGACTGGGCTTTCGAGTCAAGGATCGTTGAGCAGGTCTGAAAGCCGTGACGTTCTCTGAGATCCTGGAGACTTGCAGGAAGTTCAACCTGTTCGAGCACGGGAAGAAACAAAACGTTGCCCATGGAGACTCGCAGTACCCGGCGCGAGAATGCATCTGCGGAGCCCTTGCTGAACATGACGGCTGAGGCACCAAAGGCCGAAGCGATACGAACGAGAGCACCGACGTTCTCCGGATCCACAATCCTGTCTCCTGCCAGAATCAGTGCGGGGCCTGCTGGTGGCAGCCACGTTTCCGGAGGCGGCGACTGGCGTCGAACCACACTGGCCATGACTCCGCAATGAAAGTTGAATCCCACCAGCGAGTCGGCAAGTTCAGACTTCAGGCGATACACTGGAACATCAAGCGGAAGCCGATCCTCGAATGATGCAAATTTGCTGTCACTGATCAGCACACTGCGTACTTCAAACCCGCTGCGCAGCACGCGGTCGACAACCGTTGGACCCTCGGCAATAAAAAGGCCGTTGTCGCGTTGGAGGTTTTGCGTCTTCAGGCTTCGGAATGCGTCAAGACGGGAGTCTTCCAGCGAATCAATTCTTACGTGTGGCATAGGCTGGGATTCTGAGAGCCGATCCTGAACTCGGCAAGTCCCTGCTTTTAGAGTTTCTCAAATCACAACATGAGCAGATCGGTGCATGGTGCGTGGCAGTCTGCAGCGGCCTTGCGAGTTTGGCGTGTTTTGGGTGAGTGGGTGTTGTTTTGAGTCTGGGAGGATCGTCAACTCAAGCTGTCGCGTAAAAACGGGGAGTTTGACAAGCTCCTCAATGATCGAGAGGCGTGGCAAGGATCGATTTGGGAAGACTTGAGGTTTACGGATTTTCAATGTTTTTTTAAAGTCTCGAAGTCTTGAACAGGTTTCTCAAGCAAGGAGACAACAACGTCAGGATTTACGTTGTTGAGGTCACAGTGATCGTTTGAAATGGATTTCATCGATGAAGGCTCAGGCAATGGATTTTGCAGGCAGTCTGCTGATGCTGGCTGATGAGGGAGCGGCTGTCTCTCCGGAGAATGCTGATTTTCTTGCATCAACCTGGGAAAAGGTGAAGCAGAACCTGAGCACCGAAGCCGTTCTGAATATTCTTCGAACACATGGGCCGAGTGTCCTGCAGGCACTGGCGGTGTTTGTTTTCGGGCGAATGCTGGCGAGGGTCACCTCGGCGATGATCGTCAAGGCGTGTCGCAAAGCTCGCATTGATGAAACGCTTGGCCGCTTTCTGGGAAACCTGGTCTACAGCATGATGCTGACGGCCGTTGGGATTGCTGCACTGGGATGTCTGGGAGTTGATACAACATCGCTCAGCGCGGTTTTGGCCGCAGCAGGATTTGCCATTGGCATGGCGTTGCAGGGATCGCTTGGGAATATCGCCTCAGGTGTAATGCTGGTTTTTCTCAAACCGTTCCGGGTGGGAGATGTGATCGACATAGGCGGTTTGACAGGCAGTGTTGTAGAAGTCCAGATTTTCAACACGATTCTGCTCACCCCCGACAACGTCAGGATTATTCTTCCAAACTCAACCATTACAGGCGGAACCATACGCAATCTGTCTGCAGAGCCTTTACGGCGAGTAGATCTGGTTATCGGGTGCAGTTACAACGATGACCTGAAGGCTGTGCGACGATTCCTCGAAGGACTTGTTGCGTCTGATCCTCGTGTCCTGAGAAATCCGGAGCCAGTCATTGCAGTTTCCGAGCTGGCCGAGAGTAGCGTCAATTTTGTTGTTCGGCCTTGGGTTGCCAGCGCTGATTACCATCCAGTCAAGTTTGATTTAACTGAACGAATCAAGCTTGGTTTCGACGAACGTGGTTTCACAATACCGTTCCCATCGCGAGATGTTTTCGTGCATCATCTTGGTAACGAGTTGACCATTTCAGAAGTTGGAGTAGCAGCCGCTGCTGCTGCCGCTTAGCCGGACTCTGGACCTGCCATCTTTCTGCGATTAATCGAAAGGGCTTAAAAGGGCGACACTGCGTCGGTTTGACGACGTCACGACTGCCATTCTTTTGTCGCCATTTTTGATCGTACGAAGCTGATTTTGTTGTAAGAAATTGACAGCGATGTTCTCTCGAAAACTCGTCTTGAGTCAAATTGCCAAAATGTGCGATGCTACGAAACCTTTCCGAATCTCATTCTGTTCTTATCCTTTCTGAATTCACGTTTCATCCTTCGACGCAACGCCGGATTCTCCGAAGGTTGCTCTCCTGCCTGCATCAAATTCCCGTCTCCGTCCGCTGCCGCAGGGTTGCGGTCGTCTCAATCTGAGTCTCTGACATGCCGAATTCGCAAACGCTGATCCAGCGAATCCGACGCCTCTTCCGCGAGTGGCATTGTTCGAGCATTCTTGCTGCTGCCACGCTTTCGGCAACCTTCGCTGTTGGTACTGCGATGACGTTTGCACAGCAGGAAGCGGAATCAGAGGGAGTGACGGTCGCTGACATTCGCATTGAGGGAAATGAGACGATCCCGGAATCCGTGATTCTGCAGAAAATTCAATCCCAGCCGCAGCGACCGATTTCAGAACGGTTGATTCGCGAAGATAAACGCTCCTTGATGAGCACTCGCTGGTTTTTCAGTGTCACTGAGCGACTTGATGAAACTCCGGACGGGCTTATTCTGGT
>CANHVD010000764.1 GCA_947463775.1 Planctomycetaceae bacterium
AACTCGCGGCTCACTGGCTTGCCCATCAGCCGGCAGGACAAACGCTGCAACCCACCGCTCTGGTCCATGAAGCGTACCTCAGGCTTGTCGGCGATCGGGAATGCCAATCGTGGGAGAATCGGGGGCATTTTTTCGCTGCTGCAGCGGAAGCGATTCGCAGAGTCCTTGTTGAAAACGCGAGGCGCAAAGGTCGACGCAAACGTGGTGGGGACTGGAAGCGTCAGGATCTCGATCTGGCTGCTGACGTGGCTAACCCGGCAATTCGGGAAGATTTGCTGGCCCTTGACGATGCTCTGTCGCGACTGGCAGCAACCGATGCTCAGGCGGCGCAAATCGTGAATCTGCGATACTTTGCGGGGCTCTCCATCCCTGACGCCGCAATGGCCATGGGAATTTCTCCCCGAACTGCGGATCGAATCTGGGCTTTTGCCCGGTCGTGGTTATTGCGGGAGATGCAAGAGGATCAGGCAGGCGACTCCGCCTCGCAAAAGAGCGGGAATTCGGACTAAGCGGCAGTCAAAACGGTAATTCAGAAGATTTCCGTGGCGTGTTTTCAACATGGAAAGCGGATTAAAGGATGTGAGAGTTCCAGGAACCAAAATTCGTTGAAAACTATCAGCGGTTTTGCCCGGTGTTTCACTCAGAAACGCTGTTCGAAACGTAGAGCAACAACGCTCGATATACAATTCATGGGTTACGGAAGAATGAGTCAGGAAAAAGAAATCTTTCTTTCAGCACTCGACGTACCAGTGGAGATCCGGTCTGAATTCCTCCAGAAAAGCTGCGGTGGCAATGAAACGCTGCTGCGAGCCGTGGAGACGTTGCTGGAGATCAATACGCGAGCAGGAGAGTTCCTGGAATCGCCCGCCCTGGAACAGCTGGCCGGAGATAACTCGGCGGAATCACAGCACGCTGCGGAACTGCTGTTTCTGGCACCATCAGGGGAACCTGGCGTTCTCGGTCGCCTCGACCATTACGAAATCATCGAGATCGTCGGGCGGGGCGGAATGGCGATCGTGATGCGGGCACACGACACGAAGCTGCAGCGTGAGGTGGCGGTCAAGGTACTGGTCACATCCGGAGTGACCAGGCAAAGTTTTGTGCGTGAGGCAAGAGCGGTCGCCGCCATTCGCGATGATCATGTCGTGACGATTCACGGCGTCGAAGACGAAGGGCCGGTGCCCTATCTGGTGATGGAATTCATCAACGGTGGCACTCTGGAAGACCGGCTGCGACAGCGTGGCTCCCTGGAAGTTGACGAAATTCTGGTGATCGGAATGCAGATCGCCTCAGGGCTGGCGGCCGCTCATCGGAAGGGACTCATTCATCGCGACGTCAAGCCGAGCAACATATTGATCGAAACCGAGCCGAAACGCGTCAAGCTTTCGGACTTCGGAGTTGCTCGCGAAGTTGACAGCCCCGGAACAACCCATGCGGGAGTCCTCGTTGGGACGCCCAACTATATGTCGCCCGAACAGGTCAACGGTGAAACGCTGGATGCACGCAGTGACTTATTCAGCCTGGGAAGTGTGCTGTACGAACTGTGTACTGGCAAACGTCCGTTCGACGGGCCGACCACAGTTGCTGTGCTGCGGCGAGTCTGCGACGACCGTCCACGTCCCGTCTTTGAGCTCAATCCCAACATTCCTGTGGAGTTGAGCGATCTCATCGATCGCCTTCTGGCCAAGAACGCAGCGGACCGTCCCGCTTTGGCCGAGGACGTCGCCGCGCGACTGCTCCAGATACAGGAACTCGTAGCGGCAGGGAGAGCCACATCCAGTCGTCCGCATCTGGCTGGAACAGAATCAGCGAAAAAGACGAACCGGCAGTGGCACCACATCAGCGGCTGGCGTCGAGTCGTGATTGTTGTCGGGCTGCTGGTACTTGGATTGACTGCGACCGAAGCGGCCGGAGTGACTCAGTTCGGGACACTCATTGTCCGCGTCATTTCACCGAAAGGAAATCTGATTGTCGAGATCGAAGATCCCGCTGCACAGGTGTCTGTGGACGGAACAGAAATCACGATTTCGGGCGAGGGATCTCATGAAGTCGAGCTTCGCGCAGGTGAGTATACGGTCAAGACAAGCCGCGACGGAGCGATGGTTCAAAGCGAAGTCGTGACGATCGAGCGACAGGGGAATCGAGTTGTCCGAATCCGCCGCGAAGAAGCTGACCAGAATCCGGGAGTACCGGGACTTCTGAAGCTGAAGCAGTCGCTCGTTGGCCATTTGGAACAGATCAGCAGTCTGACGTACTCGCACGATGGGAAACTTCTCGCCAGCGGTGACGATTTCGGGAAAGTACGAGTCTGGAATACTGTGGATGGGACCCTGCGTTATCACCTGCGGAATTGGGCACGCCCGTGTCGGGAATCACCTTTTCCCCCGACAGCAAATATCTGCTGACATCGATGACGAATGATGGAAGTGAAGGCGAGTACCCGATCTATATTTGGGACGCCTCCACAGGGGAACCTCAGGGAGAACTGCGACAGCACAAGCGAGGCATTTTCTCATTGTCGTTCAGTGCTGACGGGAAGAAATTGCTGTCGGCCGGGTGGGAGCCTAAGTTGTTCGTGTGGGATTTTTCGGCCAGAACTCTGGATAGCAGCACACCATCTCCGACGGGCGATTGGGTTCGGTCGGCCACCTATTCTCCGACAGGCCAGATTGCGTTGGCCTCCGGGAATTTGGTGTTTCTCATTCCACCAGACGGGCAGGTTTCACCTCCGCTACATCAGGGGGACGGGCCGATTTCGTTTTTCTCTCCAGACGGCAGTCGGCTTGCCGCCACATGGTGGAGAGAAGGATCCGTGCATGTTTGGGATGTAGAAACCCGGAAACAACTGGGAGCCTGGAAAGCGCATGACGGAAAGATTAATTCGGCAGCGTTTTCGAACGACAAAAGAATCCTCGCAACCTGCGGAAACGATCGCGCGATTCGTGTCTGGAATGTGGAGACTCAAACGCTTCTCGCTGAGGAGCTCTCTGTCAGCCGCGTGTACTGGCTGGAGTTTTCACCGGATGGCAAGACACTCGCCACCGGCGGAATCGATGATCGCCTCGTGAAACTCTGGGACGTGTCTTTACCCGAGCCCGCAGCGGGGAACCGTTGAGAATACAAGCCCGAAGCGCCAGCGAGTGAGTGACTCGTGAAGGGCTCACTCGCTGGCGCTTCGGGCTTGTAAGGGAGCCGAACATGGCGCTGTCCGTCTAAGACGCCAGTCGATGGGGCTTAAAAATCGGCCGGAAACTCTCGCTATTAAGCTGATTTTGCCAGCATCATTCTGCGAGCCACAGGTCGCGGCTTTGCTCTGACTTGGTGAATCCACGCCACGTGATGTCAATCGAAACTCCTCGGTCGGAGCCAC
>CANHVD010000765.1 GCA_947463775.1 Planctomycetaceae bacterium
CAGGGGCGTTCTGGGCTGCCGGGGATAGAGTCTCCGGCGGAGTTGATTCCTGGTTTATGACAACCATTCCTTGCCTTCCTCTATATGACGGACTTGGGCAAACTACTCAACGGTTCGATTCAGGTATATCAGTGATCGGGAACAGACAACGCTTGGCAGACCGATCCGCATCGGTGAAGCACTATCTCAGGAGACCAGCCTGACGTTGGAAGCGAATGAGCTCAATCGCTCCCTGAGGTTAACAAGTAAGCCGTGGCTTGCCAAATTGAGACCTGGAATGCACCCGACAGGTCGAGGCTATCCGGGATTCTCCGGCAACCAAAGGAGTGGCCAGTCTCCCAATCAACACCCGGCGCAAATTCACGCGGCCGCTGATACGGAGACAATTAATAGCCAGCCTATGCATTCCCATTGATCGATTTCCCGGGCTGGATGCGGAGAAAACAATTTCGTTAACCAATTCTTCAGCAGACGGGACTACGCTTCGGGAGCGGCTAACAAAGCATGGTGATGTTGACGTTCCGCAACACAATTTGGCGCCGAAGCATGCACCGGAGGCAAAGTAAGGTGGGTCGGCCCTTCTGAGGCCGTCAGCCATCAGTACCGAGAGCAAAAGTATGACCTAAACTTGACAGAGAAAAGAAACAGGATCGTCTGTGATGGCGGGTCATTGTGATGAGTCAGCGAGACAAAAAGTCCAATGAATCCCGCAAAAAAAAGCTAAATGAACTGCTGCTTTCCGATGGATCGGCGTACACTACTGCCGATAGTTTTGGCTGTTTTTCATCCCTTAACTGGAGATTTTTAGTGAAAACTTCCCGAGTTCTCAAACGTGGTTTTACGCTGATCGAATTGCTGGTGGTTATTGCCATCATCGCAATTTTGATTGCATTGCTGCTGCCTGCCGTCCAGCAGGCTCGCGAAGCTGCACGTCGCACACAGTGCAAAAACAACATGCGGCAAATTGGCCTGGCATTTCACAATTACCATGACACGCACACTCGATTTCCCCAGCCAGCCATGTTGAGACTGACTATCTCCGGCGGCTTGAACATCCGTGCTGGGTCAAGCTGGTGTACGATGTTGCTGCCGTTTATTGAGCAAGCCAACGTTTACAGTCTTTACAACGCCAGCCTTTCTCCGTTCGATCCGCTCAATGCAAGTGCGGTCGCAACGGTCATTCCCGGCTTCATGTGCCCGTCCGTTCCGAGGTCCTCCAGCACTTATACGAATACTATTCCAGCAGGAACAGTTCTGGCTGCAGGGTATCCGCCAACACCCGCAACGCAGGCAATGACAGGTGGAGTATTGGACTATGATACTCTGGATGGCGTTCGTTCCACATTCAGTACGGTGGCCTACACAGGGCAACCAGCAGCAGGAAATCGATCTGGCTGGGGTACCTGGTCTCTCGTCGTTTCTGACTTTCCCGCTGCGACATCTGGCGGTAGCGGTGGCAACCTGCGGGATATTACTGACGGAACTTCGAACACAATTCTGGTTGGCGAAACATGCAGCCGGACGGCACTGTACCGAAAGGGTAAGCTTGTGCCGCTGAGCGACCCGTTCGCTGCTGCTCAGGCAATGAATGGCAGTGGTACCTGGGCAGATATTTTCAAAGGCGACACCTGGGTCAGTGGAGTATTGTTCGACGGTACTGGCGGAGATGGCCCTTGTGCCGTTAATTGTTCCAATGCCCGAACTGCGGGACTCTATTCGTGGCACACAGGTGGCGCCACTGTGACCTTGGCTGACGGTTCAGCTCGCTTCATAAGCGAAAACGTTTCAGCCTATACGCTGGCATCGCTGATCACACGTGCCGGTGGTGAAATCATGGGTGAATTCTAATTCATTCTTCACATGGAAACTGAAACTGGAGCTCGTGCTGAGAGGCTGGGCTCCTTTCTTTTTTCAGAGCTTGGAACTTGCAACGCTAACGGCGATTGCCTATCACCTGCAGAGTCAGGTACCTCTCTTGTATGGCTCGAAAGACAGACCATGGATTATTCTAAAGCTGCCGTTCTTTTGTCGAAGTCGCTTTCACTTGCCTGGATCATTGCGATCGTGGGCTGCGGTGGATCAACGGGCCCTCAAGGCGGCCCCAGAGTTTCCACCGTTGCGGTAACCGGTGTCGTAAAGGTTGATGGAGCTCCTGCTCCGTTCCTTCGAGTCGTGGCTGTACCTGTGGGCGGAGTCGGAGCGGTGCCAATGGAGTCCGCAGCTTTGACAGATGCAAACGGCGTGTTTGGACTTTCAACTTACGAGAGCGGAGACGGGGTTCCTGCCGGCCAGTATCAGCTGACGTTCGTGTGGGGACAAATCAACCTCATGAACAGCCAGTACTCCGGTGATAAGTTCAAGGGAAAATACGCAGATCCGGCTAAGTCAGCGCACAACTTGACTGTGACGGACTCTGACGAACCGCACGACCTTGGCGTCATCGAATTGTCTTCGGCTGCCGCAAAGAAATAATGCCCGTAAAGCGTCGATGAATTCAGCGAAATGAATTCCGCAGGGATTCTCTGAACTCAGGGACAAGACAACGCAGCATGTCCGCCATTAACGTGCGGAGAACTTTTCGCGGCGGCATTAGTTTGTCATCAAAAGGCAAACAGCAATGCTCTTGAACACCTGTTGATCGAGGAGATTCCCGGGTGATCATTAACGCCGGCCGGAGAAATCCTGCCGGCTTTTTTTGTTAACGTTCTGTTTCGAAGGTTGGGATAAACAATGAGATTTTCCTGGTGCTTTATACTTCTGGTGCTTTGCCTACCCACAACAACAACGTTCGCTGAAGAGAAGACATCTCCAAAGACATTGGAGAGTGTCGATCCTCCGCGAGAAATCTTTCAGTACATCGAACGCCCCGAGCCTGACTTTGCGTGGAAGAAAATTGAATCAATCACGGTCGGTGGGAACACCGTCCACCGTCTGGAACTGACATCACAAAAGTGGCAGGACATCATCTGGAAACATGCGCTGATCGTCTACGAACCAAAAGCTCTGACTCACAAAGAGCACATGCTGCTCTTCGTTACCGGAGGTGGTATCGGCAGCAGCCCAAATCCCACAGATATGGGGATGGGAGTTGCTCTGGCCAATCTCACCGGGGCCCGCGTGGCAACCTTGCACCAGGTCCCCAATCAGCCACTGATGGGGAATCGCGTTGAGGATGACCTGATCACTGAAACCTGGCTGAAGTATCTGGCCACCGGTGATGCGACATGGCCTCTGCTCTTCCCGATGGCCAAAAGCGCGGTGAAGGCGATGGATGCTCTGGAACAGTTCTCTGCAGAACAGTTCAAACAGCCTCTCAAGGGGTTCGTCATTACCGGGGCATCAAAGCGAGGCTGGACCAGC
>CANHVD010000766.1 GCA_947463775.1 Planctomycetaceae bacterium
AGTTTCTTTGCCATCAAGACCAATGCAGGTCACGAGCCAATCGCAGGCCCAAGGAGGCAATGCGACAGGCGGCGTTACCTTTGCGGCAGCAGGTGCCTCTTGAGCAACCAACATTGTGCTCTGAGACAGGAATACAAAGGCTGCCACGAGTAATGACAGCACAGACAAAACACTTGCACGATTCATTAGGAGTCCCTTTCTCTCAAGAATGTAACTGCCTCATAAGCCCACGCCCTGCTTTACGCACCCTCTCTTCGCCCAGTGTGCAGACAGAATTACGTCCCCTCCTATACGAGCGAAAGGGGACCACCGATGAGATGGGGGGAAATGCGTGAGGGCGGGTTGCCTGGGGGCACTAGGAAGTCTGTATACGATAGCGTGTTTTTTATGCTCGTCTACAGGAGAATGGATAATTTGCTTAGTCGTTATGCATTACCAAAAATCTACTGCTGGACCGTTTGACCGGAATGGGCTCGGAAAGACAGCGAAGAGCTTCTGGAGACCGTTGTCCGACCGAGCATTGGGAAACTGCAGATTCCCTGCGTAAAAGTGGCCCTCAGGGATGAGTGTTCTCCGGAAAATGGACTGAGCTTTTTCCTCGTGGGCTTAAACGCTTTTCCGCAGAGCCATGCTCTCTCAGGGGCTGTTCAGTCATTGTGGAGTGCGTGTACAGGCGTGCTTGCCACCTCAAGACGCAAATCTCGTGCAGTACTGATCAAGGGCAAGGGATTAACACCATCTTCGCAAGCGACGGAATTCTCCACTCACGATGTCGGTTTCTGCAGCGGGAAAATACGGATTCGTGCGAACAGGAGGCATCCATCAAATCAATGTGATCACTTCGGAGTTCTAGGTTGGTGATGTTCTCGAAACTCAACCCTTGCTTGATTGGTTGCGGCTCTGTGCCGCTCCATGGAGGCAGGCAGGCTACTCAAGATTTATCTTGATTTCGTTATTTCCAGCAGAGGTGATATCGATGCTCACGCCGGAAGTCTCGACAGAACTAAACTTCTCAGGGACTTTGACTGCAGCAGCTGGCGGAGGTGCGAAGGTTTCTTTTCCCGGTTCTTCGTTTGAAGGAGGACCCACGTACTCGACCATCACAATATGCTTACCGACTGCTGCGCCGTCACCTTCGGCATTTGTGCCCAGGGCGAAGCGGCCCTCTTTGTCTGTCATTCCAGACGCAGGACGCTTGCCGTCAGGGATAAACGAAACACGATAAAAGTCCAGAGGTTTGCCCTGGTACATGATCACGCCTGCAGCGGGAACAGTTGGCTCGACAGTGGCAACATATTCAGATGAACCACAGCCAGCGGATAATGCACTCGCAAAGCAGAAAAGCTGAGACACGACGAATGAAAAACGGCAAGACACGATGATTCTTTCTTGTGCGCTACGGATATTTATAACTAGCCAGTGGGAGGAGAGGTTGCCAATCCTCCCTTTTTGAGAGCAGTTCAGAGGACCAACTGGCCTGTATCAGAATTCGCCCAGAACTTCTCCACCGCCCTTTGTGCCGACCGCACGCCAAAGTCCAAGGTCAATATTTTCGCTGACGAATCGCACCGATCCATCCGCCAGACAAATTTGAGCGCCACCTACATGAAGACTACGTGCCGCCAAATGTCCCTGGGATGTATTTCCACAGTCGCGTCGTTTTGAGTTTGGGACCAGGGTGTGTGAGTAAAATGTGGCTACTGGAAGTCCGCGATAGTACTGCAGACCACGGTACAACCACGCCGTTGTCGCTCGGTTCTCGCAGATTGCCGGCGGGACAATCAAATCATTTCCTGCAAGTGTTCCCACACTGGTGGCTACCCTGAAATCGTCAGGCGAACCTGCAGCAACAGGCGCAGTCGAAGCACCACTGCCAACATAGGGCCCCTTTCTGATCTCGCCGAACAAAGCCGTATTACTGGTGCCGTCGGTAATATCACGCATACGGCAACTGGAATTTCGGAAGAAGATCCCGGTGGTATTTGCCCAACCAGCTTCGGATCCCATGCATTGCATGTAGTTGCTCTGGCCCGCCCACGAGAATCCCGGCGCTCCGGGGTCACTTGGGCATTGATAAGGAGGTAGTGATTGTGCAATTGCCGCACTGTTCAATGCGCTTCCATTCAGGCTGACATTGAAATTGAATTGTGTGTACTTGTTGCCCTGTTCAAGAAATGGAAGAAACTGAGTGTGCGGCGTCGCATCGGTAACGTTCATGCTGCCTGGTGGAAGAACGGAGTGTGTTGATTCATAGTTGTGAAGTGCCAACGCAATCTGCTTCAGATTGTTCTTACACTGTGTTCGTCTCGCAGCTTCGCGAGCCTGCTGCACTGCGGGCAGCAACAGGGCAATAAGAATCGCGATGATCGCGATTACCACGAGTAATTCAATAAGAGTAAAGCCACGACGATGTCGTTGCATGAATTGCTCCAGTACTTAAAGATAACGATGCAATGTGTGCGGCAGCAGCAGTGAGTAAGACTATAAAGAAACGATCGCTGGACAACGTTTTTCTAACAGCAAAACGATCGTTCTGCCAACGACAACACGACTCGAATTCGGCTTTTCGCGCGTACTAAATGGTTCTCAGCACGTTGTGCTACGCGCGTGGCACCCTGGGGGGTGGGCGTTTGGGCGGGCGCATGCAGTCCGGGACGGTGAGGAATCTCGGTTGTGTTGCGGCGGACACGGACTGGCCATGGTGAATGCGAGCATTCGGCGCGCAGTCTCGGGATCCCGTATCGAGGAAACTCGGATAGGGTTTTTCAAGTTGTGAGTGTCAACTGAAGTCGAGTAGGCAGGTCGCCCCTGTGGAACTTTTTCGAAAAAATGCGGCCTCAGTCAATGAGACGATCCGTCCATTTATTGAAGTCAAAAGCGGTTCAAGGGGACGACGCTGTCTTCAATTCGGTCAGTTTACGGGGTTTGGAAGTACTGAATTTTCCTGTCCGGGACTAGAATGCAGTTTGTGAGCGGTGAACTCCGCGCGTTAGGGTTTGAAAAGGGTTCGGGGACTGGTTTGTCGGTTTCTCCTGACTTTGTCCGTGAGGACAGGCTCAACCCTTTTCCAAAGATTTAACTTGTCGAATTTACAGAGAGAACATAACTCGTGCCTCTGCATTCAATCCAGCAGGCGATCGACGCGCTGAAATCCGGTGGCATGATCATCGTTGTGGATGACGAAGATCGTGAAAACGAAGGCGACTTCGTCTGCGCGGCGGAGTCCATTACACCTGAACAAGTCGACTTCATGCTACGAGTGGGTCGAGGGACGCTATGTGTTCCGGTTGCTGCAGACGATGCGGCGCGACTGAAGTTGCGACCAGTGGTTGAAGAATCCAGCAACACCGCTCCG
>CANHVD010000767.1 GCA_947463775.1 Planctomycetaceae bacterium
AGTAGTCATGCATCGTGACTGGATCAAACTTATGATCATGACACCGCGCGCAACCCAGGCTGAGCCCCATCACCGACTGTCCCAGCGTATCGATGGTGTCCTGAATTGTGAGATGGTGGTAGTTCTCGGAATCGAACCCGAAGCGACGTGAGATGGCCAGATATCCTGTCGCTGTGACTTGCTCGGAGTAGTTTTCCGAGGGATGCTGGCTGCCCAGAATGTCGCCCGCAATCTGTTCTTGCAGGAACTGGTCATATGGCTTGTCCGAGTTGAACGCATCGATCACATAGTTGCGATACTTCCACGCCAGCGGAACAGGATAATCCGCAGTCTCGCCGGCGGTGTCAGCATAGCGAACAACATCCAGCCAGTGTCGTCCCCAACGTTCACCATAATGCGGCGACGCCAAAAGCCGATCGATCAATTTGGCATAAGCTTCAGGAGAATCATCCTGTTCAAAGGCCGCAACTTCTTCCGGCGTCGGAGGCAAACCAGTCAGGTCGAAGGTCGCTCGGCGAATCAACGTTTTCTTGTCTGCAGGCTGCGCGGCTGTGACCCCAGCGGCTTCCTGGCGAGCGTGAATGAATGCATCAATGCTGCTCTTCGACCATTCGACGTCAGACACTTTGGGCGGGGCGAAATCCTGGATCGGCTGAAATGCCCAGTGCTTTATCGCTTCGAATTTTTCTGTTGTGGCTGGCCATTCGGCACCCTCGCGAATCCATTGTTTGAAGGCTGCGATTTGTTCGGGTCGCAACGCGTCTTTTTTTTCGGGCGGCATCGCAGACACATCTTCGTGTCGACTGATGGCCTTGATCAACAGACTGCTGTCCGGATCATCCGGGATAATGACAACTCCGGATTCACCGCCGGTCATCAGGCTTTCTCGCGAATCAATTCGCAGCCCGCCCGACACTTTATTGCCGCCGTGACAACTAAAGCATTTCTCCAGAAGCACGGGGCGAATCTGATTCTCAAACAAAACTTCGCCGGATTCATCTGCAAAAGTAAAAGGCGAAGACCACACTACTGTCATCATCACAGCGGTAAAAGCAACGGTCGTCGAGATTCGTGAGTCCATATCATTCGTCCACTCAAGAAGGCCAGCCGGAGACAGAAATGCCACACGCTTCCGACTGCCTGAAAGTTTATCGAATCAAGAACCCAGCCGCGAACGACAACATGACTAACGTGGCAATTCCCCCCGCCCGCTCGCACGCCGACCGATTCTTCGCAGTCTTAATCCCTTCGGCCAGAATTCTTTCGTTGTTTGTTGGTTGACTGTGGTCACTTGCACTTGTTGCGTTTGTTGCGACATTTCTGCTGGAGGCGCGCAGCAAAGTGCTGCCAACCTAACGGCCGGGGTCACAAGGTCGCCGGACGACCAAAATAGTAGGGAAAAGAATGTAGGGGATCCTATACCGGATTTTGTAACGCTTCTTTATTTGAGGGTAACCGATGTGTACCAATATGACCCTGCGGTGTTGGATTTTCCCTGACGGGAACATCGCATTGAAGCTGAGAGTCCGGGTAAGAATCCTCTTGATTATGGTCGTTCTGTTGAGCAGTCCGCTTCCCGGAGTATTGTCCGACGAGAATTCCGGGAAGGATGATTCTCTGCGGCATAGCTCCGTGTCTCTGCACCAATGGCAGCGTGACGGTCGGAATCCGATATTTGTACCGCGGGATGATTTTGATCGGCGCGGTTCACAGGCTCCGTTTGTCATTTCGCATGGTGGCCTCTGGTGGATGTTTTATGCCGGGATCGGCGATGACTATATCCAACGGATTTGCCTGGCCACCGCAGTACCGGACGATCCAACGAACTGGCAGCGACATGGTCCCGTTTTGCCACTCGGCATGAAGGGTTCCTTTGACGAGCTATCCGCGACGTATCCTCGAGTCCATCGAATTAAAGGTCGATGGCACCTGTATTATTCGGGCCGCAGCAATCAGGAGGGGCCGCAGCATTTTTCGAACTACCGCGGAATCGGGCTGGCCATAAGCGACGACTTGAAGCAGTGGACGAAGTATTCTGCGGATCCCGTGCTTGAAGGAGACGGGATTCGTGAGTATCCCGAGAATCGGGCGCTCGTTGGGCTGGGGAACATCACGGAATTGCCGCAGTCTGATGGTCGGGTTCGCTATCGAATGTATTATACGTTGCTGCCTGGACTGCGGGATCCGGACTGGGAGAAGAACGGAACGTGGCACATCATTGAGCACAAACTTTGTGCGGCAGCGGAATCGGATGACGGCATCAGTTGGACGGACCGCAAAATAGTGATGGATCGTCGCCGCGATGTGCCGAGCGAAGACATTGCTGTTGTGGGCCTGAATGTCTGGCGCAAAGCGACTGGTTATCATGGACTCTACACGGGACTCGGAACAGACAACGGCAGTTACAGTTTGGCAGAGGCCGTGAGTCAGGACGGACTGCATTGGAGTCGCGGGAGTAAAGATGGCGGCAAGGATGTCGACAATGTCTCACTAAGACCGGCAGCTTCGGGCTGGGAGAGCGGAATGATCGGGTATCCGCATCTGCTGATTGAAGACGATCAGGTTCGAATCTTTTACAACGGGACAGGTGGCGGGGCGTCGGGGATCGGCATGGCCACTGCCGAACAGGATCCGTCCAAGTAGGGGCGACGCGCAGTGAAGCGTCGGCTGATGCGTTCTTAAGAATGCATGTTTTCACGCAGCGATAGCCGACAAGGTCGACAAGAATTGTACGCCGATTCTGGTCATGTTTGAGGTCAGATGATCTCAGCGAGTACCGTAATGCGCAGGTCGCCCGGGGGGGCATTCGGAAAGGGATCCAACACCACTATTAGCCGAATATGGCTGGTGACAACTGGCTTAGCAATGCCGCTCCTCCAGCCGAGACTGCACATCTAGCACGAATGCCGGAAACTCACAAGAGCCCTCCAGCAGGGGCCCCGCATCGTCAGCCGACCATCTTCTTACAGAATCTCGCTCGTTGCCGTAACTTCTGGCGAGTCCTGACATTTCGATACTCTGCTGCCTCCATCGGATTGCACTTAGCCGCTCGCCTTGCACAACTGGCAGTCCACCAGAAGGGCTGCTATCGTTCGTAAAGTCTCTGGAAAAGGTCCTTCCGTGATGGCCCTCTCACTCCTGCCACAAATCATCCTGAGTTCTCCCATGAAACGATGCTTCTCTGCCCTTGCTCTGGTCCTTGCTGTGACTGCCTGTACGCTGGCATCCGCTGAAGATGCCTTTCCGCTCAAGGCAAAGCGAATTCTGTTTCTGGGCGATTCGATCACGGCGGCGGGAGAATATGTCTACATGATCGATATGCAATTGCGGTTGCAGTCGACCGGCTCTATTCCC
>CANHVD010000768.1 GCA_947463775.1 Planctomycetaceae bacterium
ATCGATGTCGCGAAACAGGATCGGCGTTAGTGTCGGAGTAAAGCGTTCACATTCCCGCTGCCAGTTGAAACCCAGCGATGTGGGAGCAATCACAAGCGTGGGACCGGATTCGACTCGAGTCAGCAACAGAGCCAGTGTCTGGACGGTTTTGCCGAGCCCCATGTCGTCGGCCAGAATTCCACCAACGCCCCATTGAGATAACCTGCACAGCCAGCGAAAACCTTCGAGCTGGTAATCTCGCAGTTCTGCATTCAAGCCAGCCGGCGGATCCTGAAGCGTATCCTGAGCATCTCGCAGACGTTTGAGACATTTCTCCCAGTGCTTGTCCGCTTCGATTTGAATTTTGGCCGCTTCCAGCACATTCACAATCGGAGCCGCTGACGCATCCAATTGGAGCTTGCCGCGATTCTCCTGACTCACATCGGAAAGACGCTTCAGAGCATCTCGTAGTTCCGCAGCAACGGCCGCCCATTTGCCCGGCGAGATTTCCATCAGCCCGTTCATGGGGCGGCCATGCATTCCGGCCAGGATCTCCTTGAGAGAAATCTCCTGGTCACCGATCTGACAGGTTCCGCTGAGTCCAAACCAATCCCGCTGGCGTGACACTTCGACGCGGACGTTATTCGCGGTGAGTCGACCGATCACATCAAACCGACTAACCGAATCCTTGTGCCAAAGGACGGTCAGTTCTGCTCGTTCAACCGCCGAACCGGCATCTGTCAGCAAATCACTGATCTCGTCACCATCCGTCATACGCCAGCTCCAGCGGCTCAGCGGGACGCCTCGATTGATCTGAAGTTCCACCACGATGTCCTGAGCACGTTGAATCTCGGCCGGGATGTCTCGCACAAACTGCACGGGTTGGCCATCGACCTTTTCGTGAATTCGTGCCAAACCTTCTCCTGGAGCATGCAGCATCTGACTGCGATCTCGAACCTGCATCGAGACATCCAGCGCGCCGCTGCGGCGGAGTTGCAGCATCAGTACAGGCTGAGTTTCTGCGGGAACTTCTTTCCCCGCCACGGACTCCGGCAGACGCACCGCCATGCAGGCTCGCAACTGTTCCAGTTGCTGCAGCAGCACCGGCATCTTGTCTTTCGACACGACATCCTTCTGCTCCAGCAATTGGCGGCAAATCTCGAACGAATGCAACGGTCCTCGAAAGTAAACCGCTTCCTTCAGCGACGGAACGTAGACGAGGACGCCTCGGGAAACGTTCAGAACCTTGATGTCGCCAATTTTCCCCAGCCGCGTTACATAGTCGCCGACACTTGTGGAAAGCTGCAGCCCCAGATCAGATTCGAGAACAAGGATTTCGAGGGGCGACATTCTGAGCGTACAAGGTTCTCGGTCATAACAGAACAGATCCGTCCCCGCCAGGACTCGCAATCCTTCAGCCACTTCAATCGTGGGAGACTGCCACCGTTCCTGCTTGACGAGGTCTGCTAACTGGTGGTCGATGGGTGACCAATTCGATCGAGCCGATTTAAGAAAGGCTTCGATCGTGCTTTCCTTGCCTTTGGTCCAGCCGCCCTTTTTCTCCTGCTGGATGCAGGGAAACAGACGGCTGGAACCGTAATAGCCATCCTCCGCAAGATTCCAGACGTAACGCGTCTGAGGTTTCTCCTCCACCGTCACTTCGGATTGGACCGCTTGTTCCAGCTGGGCATTCTGAGTCAGTGACTTCAGCAGTGAGAGCGTCTGGCGAAAAGCTTTGTCGGTATTGTCCGCCCCGGCACCGAGTATGGCCTTCGACAACGCCGACTTCGGATCCTCGAGCATCGCTTCCAGCTTCAAACCCATGAAGTACGTATGCTCACACAGCTCGAAATCGCCACAGGAGCAATTATAGTCATATGCAGTATTCGCCACGTCAATCATGAATGAGCATTCGAAGGTATCGAAGCCGGCAATGACCGAACATTCCACCCCTGAGAGGCGGTCAATGGATTTGATCTTAAGTAACGCCCGAAGCTTCTCTCCTCGAACCATGACGTCGTCGTTATGGGCACCACAGAAGGAATTCAGCGCGTCGCTCCATTTTTCCTGAAGCTCTTCCGGATCCACATCCGGATCGACTTGAGACTTGGCTTTCCCCTTCTTGTCTGCCATACGAGCCAGGAGTTGTGCGAGCAATTCAGGGTCGGCAAACCGAGACATCGAACGAGGATCTCGGCGACCTCTGGAATTCTTTCCGCGAGCCATTGAATGCAACTTCCCTGTCTGAAAACCCGGCGAGGAATCCGATTGAACGACCGAACATTGACCGCAAAAACCATCCATCGTTGACAGAGCGAGTCGGTCAAAACTTGTTTCAGAACGAATGGTCACAAACCAATCGAGAACATCAAGTGTGCTCCCTGATTTCTTCGGAATTCAGCATTCTGTATGCTGATATCCCTGCCACGATCGGCCAGTGGAGGGAGCAATAGACCGGAAGATTTGGTGACAGAAAGATTAAACGCAAACGGGCGCATCTGCCAAATTTTTCGGTCACTAAATCTTTCGGTCGTAAATTCCAGCGGTGCCGTCGGTGCACCGCTCCGATGCCATCACCACGAGCGAAATCCGATCCGAATAAAGTCTCTTCGTGGTCGAGGTCCGCAGTCCAGAGTCATCCGGTTACGTTGACTGTACCTCTGACACCAGTCGGTCCATCCAGCGTTGAACTTGCAGAGCATCGGAGAATGACGCTCCAACTGGAACCGGTTCAGCTCCGCGAACGACTCGGCAGAAGCAGCGGAGTTCTTCCGCCATCATGCCGGTGGGACCGGACAGGTCAGCTCGGATTTCGAGAGCCATTGGCCACAATGCTTTGTCGTCCCAGACTTCAATCGGTCGCGGATTCGGTGAAATGCGAGCGGCCCAGCCGTTGCCGAAGACCTCCATCCGATCGAATCCGCGCGGAGCCATGCCATTCGTCGTGATGTAGCCCGCTGCGAGCGAAGCCAATGTTCCGTCGGGCCACTGCAATTGAGCCAGCGCCACATCGACAGAGCCATTCGCGACGCGATGAAACTGCGAACTGAATCGATTCGGCTCAGCTCGATTCATCAGCACCTGGACAGAATACAGATCGTGAACCATCGCCGCCTGCAGGGGGTTCTCGCCGGGGAAATCCTGCACAATGCTGGCCGGTCGATGGCGCACGCAGTCGATGAATGTCGGCCTGCCGCGTCTTGCGACCTCTTCGCGAAGCTGCCTGAACTCGCTGTTGAACAGCAAAATGTGGCCGAGCATCAGATTGGAAGAATCCGAGTTCACCAGCGGACGCAGCGACTCCGCCTCGGCCAGCGAATCAGAGATTGGTTTTTCGAGCAGCACTGTCTTCCCGGCCTGCAGCAACTTCG
>CANHVD010000769.1 GCA_947463775.1 Planctomycetaceae bacterium
CGTGCACGGAAACCAGCAGCAGGCTGCAGAGCTTCTGGGGATTTCACGAATGACCCTTCGCAGCAAGCTACGAGCACTTGATGCGGAAGTTCATGCACCAACGGATTCGGAGCCAGCCCCCGCAAATCCAGATGGACTGAATTCACAGGAGCCGCCTCTCGAATAGAAACGTGGCTCGCTGCTGAAAACTAATGGCCCGACTTGTGCACGACGTTCATTTCAGCCGTTGAAACGAAGGACGTAATTCGAGCCACTTCGACGGTTTCAACGCATACCGTCAGGTGATGCAGTGGCATGATGTTTGTCCGCAGATATTCCACCACATGTTCGCAGGTTTCGAACGGCAGAATGACTTCAAGCCGTATCTGCGCGAGTGGGACAATGACATCGGAATCGACATGCCGGCGGCCGACACCGAAGCACGGTGTTTCCGTATAGCCCGTTGCTCCCATCTGCACAAATTCTTTGGCCAGTTTCGCTGCCAGTTCAGGGTCTGTGACTAGTGTCATCCTACGAACCGGCGTCAGCCCGCGTACTCTCGCCGAATGCACGTTCGGCGAAAGTGCTCTAAGCTCATCCAGGCCTTTCAGTTCCAGTTTGAGCCCCACCTGTTCGAAATCGTGAACGAGTTCTTCCAGCTTCTCCATGACGCTGGCATCGACCAGTGTTGCACCGGACAGGTCAACGATCAGATTTCGTTTTTGCACCAGACCAATATCTTCAATCTGCCGCTTGAACGGAATCCAGTTACTGAAGATCGCGGATTCTCTGGCCACAATCCGACTTGTATGTTCATCCACATCTTCAACGTCCAGATAGGCTTTGAAGAACGATCGCAGTGGAACCCCGTTGGCCACATGCAGGAACATTTTGAGGATGATGCCAGCCGCAACGCCAATCAGAAGGTCCGTCGCGAGCACAATGACCAGCGTCACAACAAAAATCAGCAACTGCTCTTTGCCGATACGATAGACGTTACGAAACTCGTTGGGATGCGCAAGTCGAGTTCCCGTGTAGACCAGCATCGCCGCGAGTGCCGCCAAAGGAATTCGATGGAGAATAGTGGGAATCAGGCCAACACACAGTAAGAGAAAAATCCCATGCCACATGTTGGCAAATCGTGTCCTTGCACCATTGTCGATGTTCGATTTACTACGCACGATTTCTGAAATCATGGGGAGCCCGCCGACCATAGCCGCTCCCAGATTGGCAACACCCACTGCCAGCATATCCCGGTTCATGTTGGTCTTGCGCTTCCATGGGTCGAGCAGGTCAACTGCTTTCGCACTCAGCAAAGATTCAAGACTTCCGATCATGAAGAACATCAGGATCCACTTCCACGCCTTGAACTGATTCAGCACCGAAAAATTTGGGGACTGAATTTCATCAAACATGCCGAAGATACGGCTTGGCATTTTGACGAGGTACTGTTCCCCCAGTTTGTATTTCTGGCTGAACATCTGGTACTCATGAGCCGATGTCAGATCCAGATACATTCCCAGAGGGACTGCAACCAGAAGCACAATCAAGTGCGATGGAATGGGCTTCAATACACTGAAACGACTTCGCACCATCGGCCAAAGAAACATAATCAGCAGGCTGATCAACCCAATAAATGCGATCGCCGGATTGGCGTGCATGACGAATTCAGGAATCTGCTTAAGCAGTGACAACGGGCCGCCTTTGGCCTCCGTGATCCCCAGTGCCACGGGGACTTGCTTCGCGATAATGATTACGCCAATAGCCGCCAACATTCCATGGACAACGGTGCCAGGGAAGAATTCCCCCAGAATCCCGGCTCGAAACAGGCCAAACAGAATTTGAAGGATCGCCGCAACCACACCCACTGCCAGCGCGGCTTTGTAGGCGAACATGTCCTGGTCGGACCAACCGCCAGACATCCCATTGCCACCGAAGTCTTCCACGCATCCCAACACAATTACGATCAACCCGGCTGCCGGGCCTTTAATCGTCATCTCGGAGTTGCTGATAAACGTTGTGATAATGGCTCCTGCAATGGCGGTGAAGATACCGGCCAGCGGCGGAAACCCGGACGCCAACGCGATGCCAACGCAAAGCGGAAGTGCGATCAAGAAGACCAGTAATCCTGAGATCATGTCGTTCTTGAGGTATCTGATAAACCCGTCGGCGTTGCCGCGAGGGATTCGATTTTCCTGACTCATTTATTCAGCTCCCAAACAGGTGAGAATGATATTCGATTTAGTTTTTTGGCAACTCAGGGATGCGGAAGATTGACTTCCGGTATTGGCTGCCATCAGTGGATGACGTGCGTTGATGACTCCGGCGACTCGCTTCTGCGTGTGAAGAAAGGGAGTTCCTTGAACACACGGACGCTATGGATCGCCCCGAACATGCTTCAATGCAATTAGGTCCCTCAAATTTGTTGGTGTTCTTTGCGGTGCCGTTGGTTGATGCTGATTCTCTGCATGCTGCTTCGCGGTTTCTGCTGGCAGGACTTCGTCTTCAGCTTCCTCATCCTGCGGTTCAATGACCGGAGGTGCGACTTCTTCATGTGGACGACGAAGCTTCATCAATGCTTCTGCAGCATGGTGCCTTGAGGCAACGCCTGGTTGCGGCCAAAGACCTCCTCCCAGAACAAGTATGGTCAGGACGGTAACAGCAAAGCGTTCCGAAGGACGCGAACGCAGCATCACAGAGGTCTCAAATTTTCGACCGGTGAAGATCCTGAAATAAGCTCGCAGAATAGCGATGCTGTTTAATGCCGCAGCCACAACGACCGCCAAACCTACCAACGGATAAACGTCAACAGCTCCTTCCACCAGCAGTTCCATCCCGATGAATCCGATGGTGCCGGGAAAGCCGATTGAGGCCAGTCCGGTCAGCAAAAATAATCCAGCCAGGGTTGGCGTGTGCTCATACATCCCATGGTATCGTTTGAGCGAAATTCGTCCGATTCGTGACTCCATGGAACGCAGCGTCAAGCCGAAACCGCCCAGTGACAGTCCCACCGAAATCCATACGCACAACGCTCCGGTGAGTCCAATCGTGGTGACGATCTCAAGACCCGAAAGGACCAGCGAGGAATGACTGAGGAAGAGAAAGCAAAAGAATCGTCGGGCATCGGTCTGAATCGTCGCCATACCGGCAGCATAAACGGCAGTGGTCAGTGACAACACCGCAATACTCTGCATCGCCCAGGCAGGAGCCACTGGAAAAACCAAATGCATGACCGCGTAGGCTCCGGTCATCGGTGCCACAAACAGCAACGCCGTGCCCAATGTTGCGTGCTCAAAAAGGTCTGCCATCCACGGATGTAAAGGACAAACTCCGGCACGAAGTAGTACGGCCAGCGTCAAAAG
>CANHVD010000770.1 GCA_947463775.1 Planctomycetaceae bacterium
AGAATTGCTGACTGCAATTGATGATGCGAAGTTCGAACTCAATGGCAAACGATTTGTCGTTCAGGAATATGGCCTGTCGAATACTCGACTGTATAACGAACTGCAGAACCGAGGCGTGACCGTCACGGCCTGTCCAGTTTATCGCTGGGCCCTGCCGGAGAACACAGAGCCTCTCGAGTCCGCCATTCGCCAGACAGCCGACGGCAAGGTTGATGCTGTGCTCTTCACAAGTGCTAATCAGGTCAGCAGCGTCTTAACCGTGGCCGAACGAATCGGCGTGCTCGATCAATTCCGCGCGGCGACTTCAAGCCGCACGCTCGTCGTCTCCATCGGTCCGACCTGCACCGAAGCTCTGATCGACAACGGTTTCGATGTTCATGCGGAAGCCTCGCCCCCCAAAATGGGCCAGCTCGCCCGAGCCGCCGCTGACGCTCTGAAAGCTCGGCGAGATTCCCATCAGCCGTGAAGCTGTTGAACCGGCACGGCATTAAGGAACTGGTCTTGTACGGAACTTCAAGTTCAAGACCGTCATCGGAAAGCGTTCGCCGTTACGCTTCAAGGTCGGTGCAGACGGGCAAACGGTGTGTCTCGCAAGAGAACCCATGTGTCTTTACTTCCACCGCCCTGCGATGAATTGACGATCATCGATCCCTCTTTCAGAGCCACTCGCGTCAGCCCGCCGGGCAGGACGAACACATCTTCGCCGAACAAAATGAACGGTCGCAGATCGACATGTCTTGGAGCCAAACTACGGTTCAGAACCGTCGGCACTGTAGACAATGTCAACATCGGTTGAGCGATATAGTTGCGAGGATCTTTGCGGATCGACTCGGCACATTGATCGCGTTCTGCCTGACTGGCTTGTGGGCCCATTAGGATGCCGTAACCACCCGATTCATTCGTAGGCTTAACGACCAACTTATCAAGATTCGAAAGTACATACTTGCACTGATCCGGTTCAGAGCACAGATATGTCGGCACGTTCTCCAGAATGGCGTTTTCGTTCAGATAATACCGAATGATCTCAGGCACATAGCGATAAACGGCCTTGTCGTCGGCGACTCCGGTTCCGGGAGCATTCGCCAGAGTTACATTGCCACTGCGATACGCTCGCATAAGGCCAGGAACACCAAGCATGCTGTCAGGACGAAATGCTTCGGGGTCCAGAAAGTCGTCATCAATACGGCGATAAATGACGTCAACACGCTGTGGTCCATGAGTCGTCTTCATCCACACAACATCGCGTCGGTCGACGAATAAGTCTGTTCCATTAACGAGCTCAACGCCCATCTGCTGAGCCAGAAACGAATGTTCGAAGTACGCCGAGTTGTAAACGCCGGGAGTCAAGACCACGGCTGTCGGTGTCGAAGAGCTGGCGGCCGGTGCTGTTTTTAGCAGAGCATCCAGAAGTCGTTCTGGATAATCTTCAATCGAGGCGATTGTGGATCCATAGAACACTTCCGGGAGAACTCGCTTCATGATCTCGCGGTTCTCAAGCACATAGCTGACGCCGGACGGACAACGCAAATTGTCTTCGAGTACGTAAATCGTGCCGTCATGATTACGAACGAGGTCTGTTCCGACAACATGAGTCCACACACCGCCGGGCGGCCGGAACCCGATGCATTCAGGACGATAAGTCTTAGCGGATTTTACCAGATCCTCAGGGACAACTCCGTCTTTGAAAATCTGTCCTGCACCGTAAACATCATCCAGAAACAGATTCAATGCGCGGATACGCTGCTTCAGACCGGCTTCAATTGACGCCCATTCGTCCCAGGAAATAGGGCGCGGGACCACGTCAAACGGCCAGATTTTCTCATTGCCGTCATTATGTCCATAGACGGCAAACGTAATCCCCTTCTCTAATAGCTCTTCTTCGGCGTGCCGCTGTCGTTCTGCGAGAACTTCAGCGGAAAGCGATGAGAGGCATTCCGACAGGGCCGGATGTCGAGGAGTTCCATCAGAGGTCAAAAGTTCATCAAAAGTGGTTACCACGTCCTCGCATCTTTCTCATTTGGCAGTGGGAATCGCCATCCTGTTGCGGAAATGGGCACTTCTGTGCTCATGTGCACGGAGTTTAGGCACCTTCCGCTAATAATCACAATAGGCCTGAACAAAACGCAACATCCGTGCCGTCAAATCCAGACAGCGGGGGTCATTGGCAGGCTGAAGTGAATCGCCGGGTACGAATGAAGCTTTCCTGAGCCCGTTTACCGCCGAGCCAGAGACGACAGCTTTTGCCTCGGCCGCGATCTGCAGTTCGGAACTATACGACCGAGGTAACAGGCCGCAGGTGAGGGCAGCAATGCGAATCGTCAGGCAAATCCGCCAGATCGATACAGACATTGATACTCTGTACAGGTACCATGGCGACAGCGGGCCGGGGTATCGCATTCATCGCCGACAGCAACCTCCCAGCTCGATGCAGACGCATCATGACGATTTTCTGAAAGCTGTCAGAAACAGCTCCATCGCTCCAGTGATGTTCGCACAGCGTCGCGAGCCCTCAGGTCAAACGAAGAAGCGAAACCGTCGCTTCATGCTTTCGAGGCCTGCATTTCTTCTTCGGCCGCTCACTTCCTGATGATTCTCGGCGGAGACCTTTAGTCTTCGTGCTCTGCCATGTCCATGTGTTAAGTATGGCATGTCGTGAGTCGCCGCGGTCTTTTCTTCGGAGCCTCCTAATGAAACGTCTTATCGTATTGCTCTTCCTGCTTGTGGTCGCAGCCATGGGGACCCATTTTTCTGAAGGCTCGATGAAGTCCGTCTTCCAGACAGCGCTGTTTGTGACGGCCGGAATTTCAGCCGTGGCACTCATCACAGGAGCGACCGACTGATTTAAAGTTACTCGGCCATAAACCCTGGCAGTGACGTCATCGCCGTCTTCAGTCGTCCCAATGCGCGGATGTAGCGATCGCTGGCGGCTTGTTCTGATATCCCCAGAACCTGCGCGGCCTCGCGATTTGTCAGTTGCTCAAAATGCCGCAGCGCCAGTACTTCGCGATCAATCTCTTTCATCTCTTCCAGAGCATGGTTGAGCTGCTGCGACATTTCCTCACGCACAGCGGCTTCGCTGGGAGTCGTCAGATGATCCATCAGATGAAACGACAGTGACGATGAGGTGGACGAACTGGACCAGCCGCGATCAATGGAGAACTCATTGCCCGCATTACGCTTCTGAGTTCCCAGATGTCGCCTGTGAATATCGACGAGAGTCTGACAGGTGATCAGGCGGAACCAGACGAAAATTGAGCGAGACGCATCGATCAGAAAGTGGTCGATCCTCTGGACCGCTGACAACCAGGCTTCCTGAAGAATGTCGTCCGCGTCCACTCGA
>CANHVD010000771.1 GCA_947463775.1 Planctomycetaceae bacterium
ACAAATGGCACGGCCGCGTGGAACGTCGCGATCTGTTCGCCGAATCGAGCCATCACTGAGAACAGTCCGTGCTGTGATGTCGTCTGGATGAGACCATCATCTGAGATCGTCGCGATGCTCGGTTCATTCGACTGATAAACGGCCTGACGACTCACATCGCGGGAGAGTCCATCGGAGAAAGTCGCTCTCACCTGCAATTGTTGAGAGGCATTGACGTTCAGGATCTGTTCCTTCGGGAAGATCTCGATTTTGACGAGGTGAGGGTCATCGGCTCGTGGAGGCGTCGCACCCTGACTGATCCACTCGCGGAGAATTCGATAATCGTCGCTGCCGACGGTCAGTCGCTTACCACCGCCATGCGGGACTGAGGAAGTTCCTTTGGTGAGCAGGAGGCTGTGTTCCGGGGCCGCCGGAGACAGGCGTCGGCCTCGAGATTCCTTGACGATGGCTTCGTAATCGAATTCCGGTTCGAAGCCAAACAGCGACAGGCGAAAGCCATTCTGTCCGGTCGCTTTGCCATGACAACCACCACCGTTACAGCCCAGCTTTGTCAGGATCGGGACCACTTCAGTTCCAAAGTAGACCGGTCGATTGGATGACTCCGTGGAAACCGGATCTGCCGCCATTGAAGTGCTCGACACCAGGATGGCGGCAAGCAATGTCAGCGCCGTGGTGCGAGCTTGTGTTCGCATCGTGAGCGTGGTTTCGGTCGGCATGGAGGTGCTCATTCTACGATCTCCAGCGAGAGAAAATGACTGCCGAAATACATAGGCTCATCCTCAACCACGCCCACGGTAAAGAGTCGCAGAAATCGCTGCGGTCCCAGCGGAGCATCCATGTTGACTACGATCTGCAACGATCCCGTTTCTGTTTGCCCGGTGAAAGTTTCGCCACGCCCCAGCAGTCCAGGAACATCGGTCACCACGCCGGGGGCCGCGATCTCCGTATGCATCTTGCCGATGAAACCGTTGCGTCTTCGAGACGAATAGGAAATCTGAATTGTGTCACCGCGGCGAGCTTTCGTGACAGCGAACGGATCAACATCTACATCAAACGCTGCTGGTTGCACGTCAATCACGACGGGCGAACTATGAACCGCAACGTTCTCCGTTTTCCCGTCCGCGGTCGGAACCGACGTCTCCGCGCGGATCACAAATGAGTATTGTCCCGCTGGCAAAGTCAGAGGCAGTTCGAAAGTGACATATCCTTTTGTTTGCCCTGCCGGAATAATCGCGATCTGATTTTTGATTTGATCCGGCAGCCCTTCCGCGAAAACTCTCACATCGGCCTGATGTGACGCATCTCGACGCTCAATCTCCACCGCGACATCGACGGCGCCGCCCTGAAAGTGCTTTGCCGCCAGAGTTCCATAAAGCTGATGCACCAGAGGTTCGTGAGCATTCGCAGAGATCCTCAGCGGCGCAGAGCCGGCTACCGCGAAAGGAAGTGCCGAGACCAATCGCCCCCAGCCATTGGGGCTTCCTGCGCGAACGATCGTGCCGAACTGAACATCGTGTCGGAGCGCTTTGTGCTCCGCATCGCCGGTAGCTTCGAGATGCAAGTTATCGATAAGTTTCTCGCAAGCCGGGTCGGCGGAAATCACCATCGTTGCCTGATTCACTCCGGGGCCGAACCAAACATCCGGGCATTCGATTCCGCCCGGAAGATCTCTCGCCGAAACTCGAATCGCCCCGTTGTAAGCTCGTTGACGAACAGCGATCAGCTTTACAATCTGCCGACCACCCTGCGGAGTATTGAACGATCGAACTCCGTCCGTGTCTGGAATTGCCACGACCTGAAAATCGGCTTCCTCACGACGAATACTAAGTTGATAAATTCGACGCAGATCATTCTGTATGCCACGATTAAGATTGCGAACAGCCACAAGATAACGCCCGTCGCGCGGACAAATCCAACGCCCCGCGGGATCCAGATGCGATGTGGAGAACTCATCGCCCAGGTTGTCCTGCTGATCACTGAACTGAGCCAATAGCGACTGCTGCTCGGAATCGTAAACGCTGATCTGCAAATCCACCGGAGAAGAAATGCGTTGGCCGTATCCTTCGACGTGCAACACTTCGCCCCGCTGAACATCAATTGCGAACCAATCCTGTTCGCTGGCTTCCGCAAGTTGTCCGCTCAGTTCACATGGCACGGAAACATTCTGAGCCGACTCCGGTGCATGATTGTCGCTTTGATCTAGACTGATGGGGATATCGCTCAGGCCAATCATCACAGGAGCATGGCTGCCTGGAAGATAATATGCGAATGAATGCGCCGCGGTCACAACCTGTGATGGCTGCAGGCGAATCGGCAACTGAGTTGAGGGCTGCGCGAGAGAAGCCGGGATCTCCACTTCAATCTGTTCGAAACTACCGGTCGTGTGAGGGGAATTGAGATTACCAGGCAACTCCGCCTGAGGTCCGGATTGCTCGGTTGGCGTGGCAGCAATCTCACCAGGAGTTCCTGCAGTCCGCAGATTCCATCCGAACAGCTTGACACGCGTGGCTTGACCGCGTTGAATCACGGAAGGTCTGGAAAACATAACTCGCGGTTGAGTATCAAACTCCAGACGATAGTAGAGTTCAGGGCCACCGGAGGAAATCAGATCCTGAACACGGACAACATAAGATCCATCCGCCGGCGCGACGAAATCAATCAGTGGATCAATCCCGACGTATCCTCGATTGACCGCGATTCGTCGTCCATGATCATCGAAGACTTCCAGAACCGCACGCAGTCGAGAATCAATTCGCTCGGCCGAACATTCAATGATGACTCGTTGGCCCATTGTGGCCTGAATGCGATACCGATCGACATCAGCTGGTTTGTCGAGCTGTCCATTGATGACGGTATCCAACGGCACTGACATCGCTGCTGGTTCGACATCATTCGGTTCAACCTCAAGCAGTTCCGGATGGCGGCCGACAAGGAACGTTCGAGGGCTGCTCAAACCATTCTCGCCCACGGCCCATACATCATACTGCCCGGGAATCGTGGTTGACGGTACCGTCACGCGAAATCGATTCGGCGACAGGAATTCACATCCAAAGCCCGGGATGTTACTTCGGAGCGTCTGAACTGATTCCAGGTGACTTCCGGCCACACTGACTTCGAAGGCCGTTCCAATTTGTCCGCCGCATGGAAGAACTGTGTTCAGCACCGGTGCCATCTGCGCGGTGGCTGGCGAAGTGATGAGCAGCACGAGCAGCATTGGCAATGAGATCACGCGACTGCTGCGGACAAAGTCCGTCAACAGAGCATCCATCGACATCGCATCGCGGTCGTCTGGTCTCATGGCACAGGCTTGAAATTGAAGGCAGGGTCTAACGGCAG
>CANHVD010000772.1 GCA_947463775.1 Planctomycetaceae bacterium
CTGGCGATCGCAGTCCACGAGTTTGTCCTGGGAAACCCAGCTCTGGAATTGCGGGGAGAAAACTTCCCCATCCTTGCTACTGATGTGTCCCGAAAGTCTCTGACAGTGGCACGGAAGGGAAGCTTCCCCAATCACATGCTTGATCGCGGGTTGTCCGCCGAACAACGCAATCGGTATTTTAGCCAGGAAGAAAACTCATGGGTCGCTTCTGAGGACCTCCGTCGACTCATCGAGTTTCGACAACTAAACCTGATCGACCGGCTGAATGTCGTAGGCCAATTTGAAGTGATCTTCTGTCGTAATGTGCTGATCTATTTTGACGCCTGCATTCGACAGCAGATTTGCCAGCAGTTTTACGATCTTCTGACTCCTGGCGGCCTATTGATTGTCGGGGCAGCGGAAAGCCTTTACAGACTCGACACTCGATTCGTCCCCGAACAACTGGGGACCACAACCGTGTACCGCAAGAGCAGCACTGGTTTGTCTACCCTCTGAAGTTGTCTACCCTCTAAATCAGAATGCGAACGCAATTCCGAACTGAGTGGAAAATGGTGGTGAGTTGCGATCGGTCGCAGCATTAAACGATGTGAACAGTATCGTTTGCTCAGACGGTTTATAAAATCCGCCGGTACCAATCACTTTGCTGAAATCAAGTGAGCCCACCGGTGGCAGATAATATCCGTGAACGAACAACTCCAGCGGATCCGTAAGCTGTTGTTCAATCGCCCATCGGTGCGAAAACTGATTTAATTCCACCTCAGCCTGCACTCCGGTATAGCCCAGTGTCATCTCGATGTTCGTGACATCTGTCGACGGGAAATTGAGGTTCAGGTTCATCGAAGGTTGTACCCCACCACGAAACTCTTTCGAACCCCAATTCGTCTGCAGATAGACTTCCAGAGCAGCCGCAGGAATAAACACGTCCATCTGCTCATTCCACAGACGCACCTTTGTGTCCAGGATTAATGGTGCAACGCCCGTTTTGCTGTTCGGGAAATCGTCTGTCGATGTCAGATCATTGCCTGCCAGCCTCAGTTCAACATCATCAGTGAGTCCGTAACGCAACAGAAAAGGGAAGTTGTAAGCTGCAGGATTCTGCTGCGTACTTGTCTGATAACCAAACGGAGCAGATTCGACATAAATTCGCCCCTGACGAAGCGTGTAATCGCTGTTTGGATAATTGCCCATGTCAGGACCCGGATCTGAAATGTCCGGCTCTGATGGAAAGTCCGACAGATTTGTTTTCGTAAAGAGCGATGATGACTGCATCAGAATCGGACATTTGCTTCAAAATCGTATCCGGGCTATGAGACTGTTCTCTGGACAAGGAAGTGTTATCGCTAAGCAGTATGGGCTCGGAGAATATCGATCGAGACGCTGCAGACGTCTATGCAACTACATGCAGACTCAAGCTGCGGAAGGCGGCAGAATCAACCGAGCCAGCATTCACCTTTGGCAACAACGCATCAGCAACTATTGATCTGTCGGAAGTCGCGACGAAGAGTTCTTGCCCATCACAAATCGGCACAAGTAGAAGAGCACGGCAGAGCAGTCTAAGTCCGGTCATGGTGCCGCTCATCTGAGACAAACGAACAGGGCGGCAACAAATGGCCCCCTTGAAATACGAGCCCGCCATTGCTTCAAAGACCAGTTAGCAACTTTTCAGGGGCGACTATTTTGGGGCTCTGACGAAAATGGTGAACTACGTTATTCGAATGTCAGAAAGTGCATCAAGAGAGTTGGTTGCCGGAAGAACAAGAAGGTGTCCAGCGACGAGTACATTTCGCGTGCTACAACCTTTGCTAAGAAGCTTTGTATCCTGCCAGTTGCGCTGTGTCGCGCGTGATGGTGAGGGTGATCACCTCGAGATCGAGACAGTTCGGCTGGAATCCGAATGGGTCTTCGATTTCAACGCTGGTTTCCTCCATACCGAACATACCCAGCGCCACGGTCGCCATGATCAGGGGCGAGAGCCAGCCAAACCTGCCGCAGATCACTAAAGGCAAGCTGGCCAAGTAAACGAGGATCAATAGCTTGATCAACGAGACATAGGCAAGAGGGAGCGGAGTTTTCTGAATCTTCTCGCAACCTCCTTGAGCACTGACGAGCTCGGCAATAAGTTGCTCAAAATGTCTGGTCATTTGCGGATTCAGCGTGCCAAGCTTCACTTGTCGCCCGACCCAATGGGTCATACCAGCAGCGATCGCGGTGGGTTGATTACCAAACTTCTCAGCGACATGAAGAACCTGCTCCGGCAGAAACAAGGCCGTCTCCGACAAATCGCGTGAGCCACGCAATGCATTTCGCAGACTGATTGCGTAGCCGACGATCAATCCCGCAAGGGCTTCGCCTTCATTGGTATAAGTCGCCCCGGCTCGTGAGAGGTTTCGACTCGTATTGACGATGACGCCCCAGTGCGAGCGACCTTCCCAATAGCGGGCGTTGGAGCTGTTCATACGCACCACGAGCAGAAACCCGATCAACGAACCGAGAATCGTGTGCGCGAAGCTGTCGAAGCCGGCCGACTTAAAGAACGGAACGTAACGATTGACGAACTCGAACTCGATCAGCGCTTGAACCAGTGCGCAATAAACAGTGGCAATCAGGATCCGATCAGCACAGCGAGGCAATGCCGTGCCGTGCCACGCAAAGGCAGTCTTGAACCACTTGGCGTGGTTCGGATTGTTCGGAGCATTAGACGGCTGCATAATTGTGGGACAACGCTTCAAGAGAAAAGAAACAGGAAATCGCCTGGCATGCAGCCACGCTGTGAACCCTGCGGGACTTACGCGTCATCAAAAAGAAGAAAAGAGCGACGCGTTCAGTGGAGTATCGACTAAGGTCCACCTGATGACGGCAACAAACACTCAATCCGATATCTCTCATTTGGCTTGAACTCGAAACCAGTCCGGGCTCAAAACGGTCGCCGTTTTAACAACGCTTCCCCGCCCCGCGTATATCGCGAAATAAGTTTTGAGTGTTTTCTCGGTCCTGCTTCCGATTCAAGAGTTTCGACGACCGGATTCGAGTTCAAAACAGCCGTTGTGTCGCGATTGTCTATGGGTACCAGGAAAATGTCCCCTGTGGTTTCATCCTCTTTGCCTGATCGCACGCTCAAGGTACGCTGGGCAAGCTGTGGCTTGGAGGAAGATTAAAGTGGAACAGCGCGCATGGGCTGGTCTCACGCAGTCGGCTACTGAACTAAAGGCGATTCAGGCGATAGGAATTCAGGCAACTCCGAAACGTCCGATTCGTCGGCCAGTGCTCCAGCTGCCGCAGCCGGTCTGAAGATCGAAATTACGACGCTGGCCCTCGACCGGTCGATC
>CANHVD010000773.1 GCA_947463775.1 Planctomycetaceae bacterium
CCATGACTGACACCGCGTTTGACACCAGCTCCCGTCAGCACAGCCGTGAAGCCGTTCGGGTTGTGATCTCGCCCGAACGCACCTTTCTGAAACATCGGCATGCGGCCAAACTCTGTACACCAGACGACCAGCGTATCTTCCAGTAATCCTCGCTGCCGAAGATCGCGAATCAGAGCGGCGGACGGCTGATCCATGATTCGACCGTGAATGTCATATTGTTCTCGCAGAGCCGAATGGCCGTCCCAGTTCAGTCGCCCCGCACTGGCGTAAGCTCCGTTGAAGAGCTGGACAAATCTCACGCCTTTTTCGATCAGGCGACGAGCCAGAATGCAGTTGCGAGCATACCCGGTTTTGATCGGATCATTCGGATCATCTGCGCCGTACATTTTAAGGACGTGCTCAGGTTCGGTGGACAAATCACTGATCTCGGGAACTGACAACTGCATCTTTGCGGCCAGTTCGTAACTGGCAATACGAGCCGCCAGATCCGAATCGCCCGGATTCAGTTTGAGATGTTCCTCGTTGATTCTTCGCAGAAGATCGCGAGCCGCCAGGTCCTTGCTGCCACTGATCGATGCGGGCGGACTGAGATTCCGAATCGGCTGGCTGGAATTAAACGCTGTTCCCTGGAACACGGCCGGCAAAAATCCGGGCCCCCAGTTGTTAATACTCGCCTGCGGGATTCCGCGCGGATCCGGTATCGCAACGAAGGAAGGCAGGTCCTGATTCTCACTGCCCAGCGCGTAAGTGACCCAGGCACCGATACTGGGGAAGCCGTCCTGCACAAATCCGGTGGAAAGAAAATTCTCGGCGGGCCCGTGAGTATTCGTCTTGCTGGTCAGCGTGTGTACAAAAGCGAAATCATCAACCTGCTGTGCCAGATGCGGAATCATGTCCGACACCATCTTGCCCGTTTCTCCATACGGACGAAACTCATACTGAGGCTGCGCAAGATTTCCGGCGGGACCCTGAAATGTTACCGACGGACCTCCGGGCATCGGTTTGCCGTCTTGTTTGATCAATTCCGGCTTATAGTCCCACGTCTCAAGCTGGCTACATGCTCCTGCACAGAAGATAACGAGGACGTTTTTGGCCTTCGCGTCATAATGCCCTTGTCGCGGCGCGTGAGGCCGCGAAGGATCAATCTTTGGAGCGCTCGCCGTATCCGCTGCCAGCAGTCCCTGCTGATTCAACATCTGCGTCAGCGCAATGGCTGAAAGAGATGACGCGGTCTGAGCGAAGAAGTCGCGTCGCTGAAGCAAACCGCGTCCGGCATGCGTGAGTGGTTGAGTGTTGAATTTCATAGATGTCACCAATGGTGGATTTCAACCGGTTCAAAACACGTCACGGAATAAACAGAAATTCGCTACTGTTGAAGAGAACTCGACAAAGCGTCGCCAGTCCGTGTTCACGAACAACGGCTTCCGCAGCAGTCTTCTCTGTCTCGGATGGCTTTCGTCCCACACTGATCTCAAAGGCGGAACTGACTTGAGCCTCAAGGCTGGTCGCTCCGGTCGCCACGATTCTGGCCGCAAACCTTTCCGATTGATCTGCCACAAACGGACTATTAAAGAGATTGAGCGCCTGAATGGCCGTTGTTGAGCGACCTCGACGAGGCATTGACTGACCGGCATCGGGACAATCGAATGCTCCAAACACGGGCACTTGCTCCATACGAACTTTGTGGGAATAAATCATGCGGCGCATTTCGTTGGGAGTAAACTCCTCAAGCGGCGGGAACCCATCCAGTCCGCCACGCGACTTGAAGAAGCTAAATCCCGGTCCACCCATTTGCTGATTCAGTTCACCGCTGGTCGACAACAGGCAGTCTCGAATCGACTCACTTTCCATACGGCGTGAGGTGAATCGCCAGAGTAGCTCATTGTCGCGATCGAGTTCTGCGGCCCGACTATCGATGAGACTTGCTTGCTGATAGGTCGCTGAGTTCAGAATCAGGCGATGCATGTGCTTGATCGACCAGCCACTGCGAATAAACTCGGCAGCCAGCCAGTCGAGTAACTCAGGGTGCGACGGCTTTGCTCCATTCACGCCAAAGTCACTGGGAGTATCGACGAGTCCTCGGCCAAAATGGTTGAGCCAGATTCGATTGACCATGACTCGAGCCGTCAACGGATTATTCGGCGATGCAATCCAGTTGGCCAGATTCAAACGACGCTGTTGCTCGGCCGTCAGTGTGCCATCGTTATTTGGTATTGCACCGCTGGGCGAAGAGATGCTTTCCAATGTGGACTCTGCTGCCACAGAATTCAACGCTGCGAACACCACTGGAATCGCTGGTGTCGTTGCATCCATCTTTTGTTCCGGGTCGCCTCGTTGCAGAACATATGTCATGTCTGGTTCGCGAAATGTTCCGCCAAAAACCATCACAGGCGTTTCCAGAGCCGTCTTTTGAGATCGCAGATTCTCCAGTTCAGAAACTAACTCAGAAAGATTAGCCGGAGCGTCCGCTGGCTGACTTCGTACAAGAGCCTGCACGGCGTCGAATGGAACTCCCATGGGAACTCGATCTTCATGGCGAGCAACGGTGGTCCAGTTTTGACCGTCCAGTGATGTAGTAATCTCATATCGAATCGGAAGCCGGTCCGGGAATTTTCCGTTTCGATCACGTCCCCAGACGACTCGATCAATCTCTGTCGCTTCCGGCAATTCCAGTTGAACCCAGCCGCCACCGTGCTGATCCGAGATCCAGCTATGATCGTTGCCGTACTGCCCGTCATTGATATGCGGCAATTGATGAATGCCAATGTCAGAATAGTTGCCGGAAGATGTCGGCTTCACGCCGGCCGAAGCAAGTGCCAGATTTCGTCCGGGAATTCTGCTCGAGTAGATCTCCAGCTCATCCAGGCAGGGTTCGTGCTGATTATTGTTGATGGTTTCAAAAGTCGTGAAGCGAACAAAGCGTGCCACCACCGGAGTGAAGTGTTCGATGTTCTGCACGGGACTCACTGGTGCACGAAGACCGGGTAGAGCAGCCAACGAAGCCTTGCCGTCACCAGCCAGGACCGGCGGCGGGACTTCCTGTAACACGATTACGTCCGCTGTGATTCCCGTTCCCGTATCACCACCGCGCAGGATGATCTTTGACGCTGAGGAAAGTTCGATTTGGCCGACGTTCTTCAGACCGCTCCAGAGTGGAACCTGTTCTGTCTGTCCTTCAGTGACATTGGCCAGATAGTACTGGTCGACGCGAGCCAGCTCAGTTTGATCTTCCTGGGTACTCAGATCGCCGTCCCGGTCCAGCACATAGCGAGCATCCCGAGTATGCACGCCGCTGCCGTGAGCACCCCAAGAAAGCCATAATTGA
>CANHVD010000774.1 GCA_947463775.1 Planctomycetaceae bacterium
GATCGGGTTTGTAATCGAACGAATCGACGTGACTGGGCCCGCCCTGCATGAAGACAAAAATGATCCGCTTGGCTCGCGGAGCAAACATGGTCGGCCGTTCCAGCAGCGACGTACTGGTAAACGGTGAGGTCTGTGATTCCGCAGCTCGGAGCGTCGACCGGTTGGTGTCGGCGAGCATCGCCTGAAGAGCTAACGCCCCGAAGCCGCAACTGGCTCGGGTCAACATTTCACGGCGGGAGTTGACGGGGGACATCGTGCCTGGCCCTTTCTGAATCGATGGACAGAGGCCATTAAGATTAGCAACAAAAATGATCCCGGAAAAGCGCTACCTCGTGGAGCCAGACGAAAGCCGTAGACGCTGTTTTGGGCAGTGAGCAAGTTGCGTCCGTTTGTCAGAGTGTGCGGGGCTCGCAATGTCGCCGAAAACCCCGGTGTGCTGTTCGTAAGTCACTCGCCCTGCTGGTCTGAGGAGTAGTCGCGATGGTCTGAGTCCGCCGGTGATTGCCACGGCCGGATGCAATTCCGACCGGCAAAAGACGCCGTTTCGAGAATTCGAGTGGCCCTCGGAACGGCATCAGGACCCACACAAACGAAAGGATCGTTCCAAACGTCAAATTCGATCTCTTCGGAACAATTGGAGCAAAGTTCACAGTCAGACGAGGACGATATCGACGACAGCAGACTGTGTTTTCCACACGGTTGGGTTTTGTCCATAGACACCGATTCGTCTGCCATCGGCGTTGTGAGTCCCGAAACGGATTCTCCAGCGGAATGCTATGGGTGATCTGACTCTTTGAAAAAGGTCCGGCTCGAATGATCCGTCCGAACCTGCGTTCTTTCGCAGCAGCCGTCGCCTGCCTGACACTCGCACCCGTTGCCGCCAGCGCCCAGGAAGGGTTTTATGGTGGACCGGGTGATCCTTCGGCCCATCGTCTGCCTCGCTCGTCGTATCAGGCGCCGATCCAGGACCACTACATTCGTGGCAACACTGAGGTGTGGGACGAAAGCCGACCGATCGAAAGCTTTCTAGGTAACGTGGCTGATCGAAGCTGGATCCGTCTGGAATTCCTGATGTGGAATAACAACGGAGACCACGATCATATTGGTGCTCCGGTGTCCGGCTTACAGGCGAACTCACGCGGTGAACTGCAAGGCTATACAGTTCCGGTGCCGCTGATCGACAACCTCAACGGAGGCACGGTCGACACTGGGGACGCTCTGTTTCCCAACGCCACGATGCTGGGGACAAAAGACATCCCTGGCGTTCGAGGCACCTGGGGACTCGATCTGAACGGAGCTGACATGGAAATGAGCTTCTTCGGAATGGGTCAGTCGTCATCCAGCATGGTAGATGATGATATCAGCGCAGCTCGAGTCTTCGTTGGGCTTACTACACCTCCCGAGTTCGGAACAAGTGTGTTTCCCAATACAGCGGTTCCTTTGCTGACCGATGGCAATATCGCTCCAGTGGCTGACGTCAACGCGTTGATCTTTTCCGAGTCGTTCTCGCAGAACCTTGAGACACAGATGTGGGGTTCTGAAATCGTCTTCCTGACAGACAGCAACGCTCCCGGTGGAGCAGGTGCTTCGTACCAATGGCTGGGCGGTTTCCGCTACGTCAATGTTGATGAAAGCTATGGCTTCGTAGGTAAGGCCGTCAACATTGCCGCGTCTTCAGTAAACTCCTCCACAATCAACAATTTCTACGGCCCTGAGCTTGGGGCTCGACTTGCACTTTCGTCAAAGTATTTCACTTTCAGTGCGACGCCTCGAGTCATGTTCGGTTTAAACGACAACAGTGCCAGTGTGAACTCGGTGATCGAGGGCGTTAACGGGACCGCACACGACTACCAGAACGTTGATTTTGGAACGATTACCCAAGTTAATCTCGCGGCAGAGGTTCATCTCAGCCCTGCATTCTCAGTGTTCGGCGGCTACGACTTTATGGTGCTGACCGGGGTCAGCAAGCCGTTTGATAACATCTATTATAACAGCGTTACAGATGCTCTGGGTGATCGCACGGCTGATATCGGTCAGCGTGTCGAACTGCAGAATCTTGTTGTGAATGGATTCAGTATCGGGGCCGTGTTCCGCTACTAATTCACACACTGCTGGGTCCAGTGTCTAAGGCGCAGCCAAAGACCTCGAAGACCCGCGAGACTCAACAATCTTTCATCTATAGACGGCCTGCTTCGATTAATGAAGCAGGCCGTTTTTTTTGGTATTCGAATCCATTGTTTTGGCTTAGCCCCACTTCCGCCAGCAATCTTTTGGGCAACCAAGCGAGCTGAAGTCAGCCTTAAGAGCCTTTTCAGGGACCCGCTGGTGCTCTCAGCTGAATGTCCCATAGCGGCTAGTTGTCATCCGAAGCTGGAGAGCAGAGAACTAACGGACTTGATTAAAGTCCTGATTTCGCCCCGATCGCTCCTAATCAACTCTCCGACCAGTTCGGATTCGTAGATGATTCGGTTCGAAGCGCTCATGCGGGCTGTACAGCGGCGCGAATGAATTCGGAAGTGCCTGAAACACACCGTCCGATATCACAGCCACCGGTGGAGGGCATAAGCTTCCCGAGCTTTCCCGCCTTACTGAATCCACCGATCCCGAAAACTCACTGCTATTTCTCGGTAAGGGCTGTTTCTGCATGTGTCAGTCTGTCGCTGCTCCACATCTTCCCGAAACGCCGGCCGAGGTTCGCTCTCTGGACCATCTGCGACATTTTGTGCATATAACTTTGTGTCGCAAAGAGAACCTGCTGGAAAACCATTTTCCGATGAGTGAACTGGAATTGCAGCAGAATGGCCGCCGCTGCGGTTTCCAATTTGTTCTGCACGGTCCTCGATCCGTTAAACTCGCCGCAGTCTGGGCAGAGTCCTCCAACGAGGTTCTTCTGTACGATGCGACCGGCAAGAGGTACGGGCGAATTCGCCTGCCGCATAAAGTCGCCTGAGTTTGTTGGCGACGTATGTTCATTCGGCTGGCCCATTTCTCTCTGTCGCTAAAGATATTGCAGCGACGTCCTCACACCCGGCGAATCCTGCTTTCGATTCCGTGGGTGTTGTATCGAGGAGGTGCTTGACGATTTCTCTCACGGAGGCGCAGAGGCACGGAGGGAATCGCAAGGCTGTGTTCCCAGCACCGCCCAATCCAGAGTGTGTTTTAACTCTGTGCATCCGTGCCTCTGTGAGAGACCATGCCGCGCGCAAAGTTTTGAGGAGAATCGCCGTGCGGTATGCCCATAAGGGGAATCGGTGCGAGCAATTCCGTGGGCGTTGTTTATCGCAGGTGCTTGACAGTTTTTCTCACGGAGGCACAGAGGCA
>CANHVD010000775.1 GCA_947463775.1 Planctomycetaceae bacterium
CCGAGATCACTTTGCGAGAAGTCGCGGTGCTGGTGGGAATCACGGAGAGGATGGTGCAGAAGATCGTGGCCGAGCTGGTCGAAGCCGGTTTCCTGGAGGTCACGAAAGTCGGCCGCCGAAACAGCTACGAGATCACTCTGAATAAAACATTGCGGCATCCGCTTGAGTCGCATTGCACCATCGGAGATATGCTGAAGAATCTCAGCCAGAATCGCTGAGCGGACAGCCTCACACTCAGGAATCAAGCGCATCATGGACTGCTGCAGCCTGCTGCCGCTTTGGTGCATGCAGCCTGCTGCAAACAGCTGAGTTCAAAATCTGGCGAGCCCCAAATGGTTATCCACAGCAGGCTGTGGATACGAAAGCTGCAGCGGGCTGCAGCAGTCCAAAGAGGAACAGGAAACGCACGCGTTTACTCGCGGTCTCAATTCGTTTTCACGCACACTTTCCCGAGGCTGGCTTCCTCTGTAAGCTGAACGCATCAATTCATGGTGATGGTTTTGCTCGAGGTTGATTATGCATCGCACGTTTTCAAAGACGCTGCTGGTTGCGGCCGGTTTGCTGTTGGGAACTTCTCAGACATTGCATGCTCAGGATGCTTTGCCGGAGACAATAGAGTTCAATCGCGATATTCGCCCGGTCCTGTCGGATAACTGTTTCTTCTGCCACGGCCCCGACAAGAATAAACGTGCAGCCGACCTGCGTCTGGATACCGAAGCCGGTCTTCACGGCAAAGACGGACAGCATGGGGCCATCGTGGCTGGCAAACCTGACGACAGCGAAATGATCAAGAGAATCATCTCTGCAGATCCCGAGCAAAAAATGCCTCCGGCGCATTCGGGAAAATCACTCTCCGAACGAGATGTTCAGTTGCTGAAACGTTGGATTGAACAGGGCGGAAAATTCGAAGGCCATTGGGCCTTTCTTCCAATCCGCACGGCCGAAACAGCAGCGGGGCCGGTGCCCAATGGCATCGATCAACTCGTTCACAACAGCCTCGCTGAGCACGGACTGACCAATTCCGCCGAAGCCGACCGGATCACCTTGATTCGTCGCTTGAGTTTTGACTTGATCGGATTGCCGCCGTCAGAGAAAGAAGTCGCCGACTTTGTTGCGGATCAATCTCCGGAGGCTTACGAAAAGCTGGTCGATCGCCTCCTTCAGTCTCCGCACTTTGGAGAGCGTCTGGCCATGTGGTGGCTCGATCTCGTCCGATACGCCGACACGGTTGGCTATCACGGCGATCAACCGATGAGCGTCGCACCGTTTCGAGATTATGTGATCGCATCATTCAATGCGAACAAACCGTTTGATCAGTTTACGATCGAACAGCTCGCCGGCGATCTGCTGCCGGATGCCACTCGCGAGCAACGCATTGCTTCGGGTTATAACCGCCTCGGAATGATGAGCGCTGAAGGGGGCGTGCAGGATAAGGAGTATCTCGCGAAGTATATCGCTGAGCGAGTACGCAATACGTCCGGTACCTGGCTCGGGATCACTCTGGGATGCGCTGAATGTCACGACCATAAGTTTGACCCGCTGACAGCGAAAGACTTTTATCGTTTTCAGGCGTTCTTCGCGGATATCAAAGAACGAGGTCTCTATTCGGGCGCGAATAGCGATGGCAACTGGGGGCCGTTTGTGAAAGTTCCGACGGAGCAACAGGCCGCAGATCTGGCCATGCTTGACGAACAAATTGCTTCGGCAAAGAAGGTCCTGGAAACCGATACGGCCGAGCTGACCGCCGCCCAGAACGATTGGGAGAAAACTCAGATCCCCTGGACGCCGCTCACGGCCGACACGATGGTATCGCTTGAAGGTGCAAAACTGACGCCTCGCGCAGACGGAGCGATCCTCGTCTCAGAAAAGAACGGTGCGACAGACACGTACACTTTGACGTTTTCCAAACTGCCGCCCGCGGTGACCGCAATCCGACTCGAAGTGTTGCCGGATGATTCGCTGCCAAACAAAGGGCCGGGGCGAGCAGGCAACGGGAACTTCGTGCTTTCCGAAATCATTCTGAAGGTCAAAGAGGGCGAAGCAGAGCCGGTCGCAGTTCCGTTGCAGAATGCTTCGGCCACTTACGAACAGACCGGGGCCGCGGATGGAAACCCGTATACAAAGTGGGCCGTGGAAGCCGCGATCGATGGTGATGCGAAAGGAGCCAAGTGGGGCTGGGCGATTATGGAGAAAGCCGGTCAGCCAAACTTCGCTGTCTTCGAAACCGCCAGCGACCTGACGCTGAAGGAAGGAGCGACGCTGACAATTACGCTGGCTCAGAACCTGGATAATCCCGGACACAATCTCGGTTGCTTCCGCATATCTGCTGCGACGGCCGCTCGACCGATCAAAGCGTCGGATGCTCCACCGGCCAATCTTCTGGCCATTCTGTCGACTCCCTCGGAGCAACGAACTGATGCTCAGAAAGCAGAGCTGGCAACGTATTATCGCACGGTGGCTCCGCTCCTGAATCCAGCCCGCGAACAACTGGCCTCGTTGGAACGGCAGCATACAGATCTCAACAACGCAATCCCGTCGACGCTCGTGACGGAAGCTGTGTCCCCGCGAATGGTGCGAATCCTGAAACGAGGCAACTGGATGGATGATACCGGGGAAGTGGTGACTCCGGCGTTCCCGGCTGTGTTTGCTGAAGCTCCTCCCGCTGACAAAGTTCTTAATCGACTTGATCTGGCGAAGTGGATTGTTTCACCGGAAAATCCTTTGACCGCTCGAGTTGTCGTGAATCGGTTGTGGAAGATTTATTTCGGAGCCGGTTTGTCACGTAAGCTGGATGACCTCGGTGCTCAGGGTGAATGGCCAAGTCATCCGCAGCTGCTGGATTACCTCGCCGAAGATTTTCGCAGCCACGGCTGGGATCTTAAACGGACCATCAAGTCGATGGTAATGTCGCAAACCTATCGTCAATCATCCTTGACCAGTCCGCCAGTGCGAGAAGCGGATCCGTACAATCGCTGGCTGGCTCGACAATCTCGCTTCCGTTTGGATGCCGAACTTGTGCGTGACAATGCTCTGGCCATCAGCGGATTGCTGGTGAATTCCATCGGCGGCAAAAGCGTTAATCCTTATCAGCCGGCCGGGTATTGGGCCTATCTCAACTTTCCAACTCGCGAATGGCAGAACAGCACGGGCGAAGCGCTTTATCGGCGAGGTCTCTATACTCACTGGCAGCGTCAGTATCTGCATCCAAGTCTGCTGGCATTCGATGCTCCAAGTCGCGAAGAATGCACGGCCGATCGGCCTCGTTCGAACACACCCTTGCAGTCGCTCGTTCTGTTGAACGATCCCAGCTACGTTGAA
>CANHVD010000776.1 GCA_947463775.1 Planctomycetaceae bacterium
CGATTTATGCGCAAGCCGACGGTCAGGGGAAAGCCATCATCGTCAGTGCGAAGCCGGTTGAGTATAAAGTTTCTGTGAGCCGAATGGCTGCCGGTGGGGCCGATCCAGCATTCGAAAAGTACGGTGAAGCAACGTCGCTTCGAGCAAACGCTGCTGAAAAGAAGTCGTTCACCTTCGATCTTGAATAAAGATGTGCTTAGGCGATAGAGCACCGTGCCATTGGTGCATTGGGTTAGCGTAATACGTCGTCAATTGCCACGAAGGAACAGTCCCGGAACTTATTTCGGGACTGATCCTAAGTTTCACTGATCGCGGCAACTTCTATCGGATGACAATCAAGTACGCCTGCTATCTCTGATCATGAGTGGACCTGTTCGCGTGATCTTTCGACGATTCAATAAGGGTGATTGATCCCGACGTTTTCAGATTTGTCCATCGCTCCGTGTGAAGGCTCGACCAAACAACATCAATGGTCAGTGGAGTGTCACCACTTCCCGTCGCAATGATCGTTTGTAATGCAGAGCTCGACTGAAAACTTCCGCCAGACTGTAACTTGTAATGAAATGTGTTTTTACCGAGTTGTACAATGAGACGCACGCCCTGCGGTTCGCGTGCTGCACTGCGGCCAATGAGTCGAACAGTCACGCTTTGACCGCTGACGTCGCTTGTGTTCCGGAGTACGGCGGCTGGCTGTAACTGTTGTGAAATCACAAGATCGGACGTTCCATCATTGTCCAGATCACCGCGGGCCGCAGATCGCCCGAGCCACTTCTTAAGAAAGTACTCGCCCGCACGTTGCGAATCGTCCTGGAATTTTTGTCCACTCACGTTTCGAAATAGTTGTGGATTCATTTCGTATTCATGATCATTCTCTGCGGTCCTCAAGTCCCAGATGTGACCATTCGCAACGAACAAGTCCGGCCAGGTATCCAGATCAAAATCTTCTGCAATCGCTCCAAATGCCAGCATGGGCCGCGAGGGTATATCCAGTCCGTAAGATGTGCTGGCATGCAGGAAACCTGACTCGGTGACATTCAGGTAGAAGTCATTGATTGCGTTTGCAAAGTTGGTGACAAACAGGTCGAATCTTTCGTCGTGGTCGAAGTCAGCGCAGCCTATTCCCATCGACGATTCTGACGTACCCTTTTGCCCAACGGCGACGCCCAGAACATTGGCTCTCTCTGAAAACTTGAGCGATCCTTCATTGATGAATAGAAAGTTCTCTGTGGTGTCGTTGGCCACGTAAATGTCCAGATGATCGTCGTTGTTGAGATCGACGATTTCCACGGCAAGTCCTTTGCCAGCAGCAACATCATGGATCCCTGCCGATCGGCTGGAGTCTCGGAACGTTCCATCTCCAAGGTTCTCCCATAGTCGATCCGCGAACGCGGCGCGTTCCATTGGACTGCAAGAGATCGGGATTCTCTCCGTGGTTCCTAAGAAACATGGGGGATCAGTGAAGGAATAGTCAACGTAGTTCGTCACGTAAAGATCGAGGTCACCATCGTCGTCGAGATCTGCGAAGGCGCCACTCGTCGACCATACGTTCTCGATTATGCTCGATTGAGACGTTACGTCATCAAAAGTGCCGTCACCGTTGTTTCGCCACAGCTGAACCTTGCCGTAATAGCATACAAGCAAGTCGGGGAAACCGTCGTTGTCATAATCTCCCGCAACGACACCCATGCCAAATCCTGTTTCCGCGACGCCTGCAGTGGACGCGATGTTTTCAAATGTCAGAGTGCCGTTCCGGCTTGTACCATTGCGATAGAGGTGATGAGAGGATTGTGTGGCCGCGGCCGGTCGGTCAACATGATCACCATTTGAGAAGAACAGATCCTGCCAACCATCCCCATCAAAATCAAATACGGCAACGCCACCCCCATTCTGCTCGGTCATGTAATGTTCAGGGCTGGGATTACCGTAGTAAACAAAATCGACTCCACATTTTGTTTCATGTTGAAATCGAATCGGAGAGGTCGTTGCCGGAGCGTTCAATTGTTCCGCGGCCGACGGGGCATCCGTCATTTTTTCCTGTGTATTCGACTCAGCCTTTTGTAGCGGAGCCTGTGACTGCCCACAGCCTGTCAGCCCTACAACTAACAAGACAGCAAACAGACAGGGGAGATTTATTGCAGGATTCAATTGTTGGTACTCATTTCAATGGCGATCGAAACTTACCTTTGGAATAGAATTCGTATGTTCATTCTGACCGATATTGGGCGAATTGCTCTATCCGTTACGGGCTTGTGGCAGTTTACAGGACATAGTGCTGCAAAGTTCCTGGCGATGGAATTGAAATGGACATGTCGATACGGTCATGAATGTTTTGAAGCAGTAAATTGGTGAATTCAGAAAGAGCAGCACTTAGCGCGGCCGAGTTCCCACCGACGCGGCTTGTTGGTAAATCCGTCATTTGAAAATTCTCGTCCAATCCGGCAGTATCCGACAATGCCAGACATGACCCTCACACAACACAATGAACATGATTCAGCACGGCGGCAAACCAACTATTGGCTGCTAATTCTACTTGCTTTCGCCATCTGCGGATTGCTGACCACTGCATGGTTTAGCTTGCAGCGAATATTGTTCCATCCATCTCTCCAATCAATCGATACCGCGATGAAGGAGGGCAAGAATGACATTGCGAAGGAATTGTCGGAACGATACGTCGTGCAGAATCCTGATGACGTACGAGGCTGGTTAGTGAATGCTGAAATCGCCGAACAGGCTAAGGATTTTCGAAAGGCCGCAACGGCCTACACCGCTGTCGTTTCGCTCCGACCGGAGCAAATCCGATATCGGCATCAACTTGCTAAGGCTCAGCTCCAGTCAGCTCAGTTTACTGCGGCCGAGTTGAGTTATCGCGAAATACTTGAGCGCAACAAGCTTGATGAAAAAGCTCAGACTGAGATTCAATGGATGCTCTTTCATCAGCAGCGTGCTCGGGAGCTTGAAGATTTTCTTGAACGGTGTCTGGTCGATGATCCGGCCAGTCCGAGACTGCTCTTTCATCTGATCATGATTTCACAAAAGCCACCGAATCCACTCGAATCACTTCCTGTGCTGGAAAAGATTGAACTCGCGTCCCCAGGACAGCCAACGATTCAGGCAGCACTTGCACGCTGTGCATGGAGATCCGGAGATGTTCCGCGTGCACGCAAGTTGTTTGCTATGCTTCAAATCGAGAACGGTAATGATCGCGAGCTTATTCTGACATTAGCAGAATTTGAACTTGAGCAGACAAATGTCGAGACGGCTGAACGCCTTCTCAGTTTGAATGACAATAAGAAATCCGTTGAATGGAGCAAAGA
>CANHVD010000777.1 GCA_947463775.1 Planctomycetaceae bacterium
AGAAGATTTCAGGTAAGCCAAATCGCTGCCTGAATTCTGCCTCGGCAGAGTACTGCGACGACTGCTGTCCGCATCAGCAAGAAGGCTGCGAATGAGTTGATCGGTAATCTCGTCCGCCGCAATTCTGTCCGAGAATCGTTTCAGGGTCGAGTAGTGTGGTAAATGCCCAGGACAGATTCGCGACTTCACTGCATCGCAGCTTTTCAGGAAGTCCAATAGACCCCGATAAGTCTGGTTCGTATAAGTTTTGAGTGCCAGCAATGTCAGAAGTTGCACCTGCGTAAACAGCTTCGGGCTGTTGCGATGCGAGTAGGGTTGCACATGAGCCTTCAGAGACTTCTGAAACTTTGCAATGACATCCAGCAATTCGTCGATGTTTTTCGAGCTTTGGAGTGATGCATCCACACAAGGTTTTTGAATCATCTGAGGCAAAAGTCACTCCTGTCAGAAAACATTGGGTGTCGGGAAATTGCCCCCAGTCGGCCTGGAAAGATGGTCAGCGGCCGAAACGAATTTTTTATTCCGCGTTGGCAAAACCTTTAACAAAAGTCGTGAGACTTCTGGAGACGCACGGAATTCTCACGAATGTCGCTACCAATGGCGATTTCAAAATGGGCTCCAAGCCCCCTAGAATGCGACTCGTGAATCACACTTCACACTCTGTCACTTCCATACCGTCCAGAGAGCCCAAAACCATTGGGGGCACGTGATCATGATCGGGACTAATCAATGCCGGATCTCTGTCGAGAAATTCTCCCCCCGGAAACAAAAAAATGAGCGACAGACTGCCCGGTGATCAGCTAGGCAGCCTGCGCTCATTCTGTTCAATCTTCGAAGGTCCCCTCAATCCTCGACTAACTTCGAAGGTTGCTTTCATCCCGCAAACGTGTGGATCGCACATTCACGAAATTATGTTGTCTCTCAGACAATCCCACGGACACGGAAAAGGGCAGGATCGTCAGACAGAAAACACGTCCACACTGCGAAAGCTTCGTTTGCCGTAGAGCATCAGCAATTGAAGTAACCTTTGGGGTCTGACCAGTGACTTCAGGATTGAGAAGCGAGAAATCACAGTGTGCGTTTCACTCGCCAGTGTTTTCGGCTGAATCGATCAGGTTGGCTTCACGGATCGCAGCAGGGACACGAGAAATAGGACACGTCCTACCCGGGGATGGGATCTTCACCAACTTTCTTCGAGTCGGGGGTTCTGCATTAATGAATGCCTGACCAGCTCAAGCGGCAAAAGTGGCTGCTAAGAAACTGAGGAGACCCCCAGTCGTCTGTCAGGGACTCGAGACTTCCTCGTTCGGACCTGCTTTCCCAACCCCCAGGAAATCGGCCAGTGGGTCTGCCTCAGACTCTGCCCAAAGTTTTCTGTCAGACGTTGCGAGAGACTCCGGAGTTAAACTCTTGGTCCGGCTTTTCAAATGAAATCTTCAGCGGACATGAAAGTCCCACCATTCATTGCGCGGTGAGTTTCAATCCAATGATTGCTGCCATCAGCAGGATCAAAAAGAAGATGCGTCCGGCATTGACGGGCTCGCCCAGTACTGTAATACCGAGAACAATCGTACCGAAGGTGCCGATACCAACCCAGACAGCGTAAGCGGTTCCGATGGGAAGCGTTCGCGCTGCAAGAGCAAGCAGATACATGCTGGTGATGATCCCGGCAATGGTCAACACGCTGGCAACGGGCTTTGTAAAGCCTTCGGTATACTTCAAGCCAATCGCCCAACCAGCTTCGAGCAAACCGGCAATCACAAGAAGAACCCAGGCCATCACAACGCTCCAGTCTGATGCGTCGTCTTGTCTTAACCGGGTACGTCGCACATCGTCCGGGCCTGAGTGGCAACCACGAATCAGTTCGCAGCGTAAGCCATGAACATCGCGTGGTCAAAGTAAATGCCAATACAAAAGCTTGTGAGATCGTGCCCGTCGACCCATGTCGTCGGCAACACGTCAGCATGGACCTTCAAAATAGTCGTCTGCGGTCTATGGGAACTTCCAATTTTGCAACATCTTACAAGGACTGATCGAAAGATTGAATTTGCGTCAGAGAATCGACCAGTCTACTTGTCGCTTTCAGTATGCACTTGAATCTGAACGTTTCAGCGATCGGTTTAGACGTACCGAGGAAGCTCAATCCTGATTATACTGCCGAGATAACACGACGCTTCTGGTCAAGAAGCACGACCCGCAATCGTCAGTGACGAACGGTTCTTTCCATGGAAAGGAAACTCTCATGAATTCACCCGCGTCACCACCGGATTCAGAGCCGGACGCAATTGTTTACCCGCCGGAGTTTGCTCAGCGAGTCGTTGCGGCGTGGGCGGCATTGGAGATTCCTCGCGTCGAGATTCCTTCCGTCGCCTGCATCGCGAGGACACTGGACGTGCTCTATCAGGCCAGCTTCCTGCAGGAAGAGGGAGAGGCGGTTCGTTGTCGATTGATTCTGGCCGATCCGTCCGATTGGAAGCAGGGGGAAGGGCCTCCGACCGGTTTTCATGTTTTGCGATTTGCCGAGTCACGTGCCTTTACGCCGCAGGAGATCCGCAAGCTGGCTCCGGCGGCCTCGTTTTATCGTTCGATCCTTGGCGTCCACTATGATGCTGAGAAAGGTGTATCCATCTGGGGCATTGTGGAAACAGGAACGCGATGGGTTAATCGAGTCGACGGCGGGCGTTTCGATGGAGCTGCTCTGCCTCCACATTTCGTCGTACACATTCTTGGACCAGGCCGTTTGCTGACTGCGTGTGGATATCATCGTCTTCTGGAACTCGACAGTGGCAAGATTATTCGAACAGGGTTCGATCCATTTAAGGCCGGATGGCTTCCGCAACATTTTCGCCCGGTAAGACAATGGCTTCAGGATCGACTGGCGGAAACGCGTTTGGAAGGAGCCAACGTTGAAGACTGCTTTATTCGCATGATGGCTCAAAGTGTCGTTCGTCGAACACTGAGCCTTGTTCGTGGCCGTGGACATGGCGGAATGTTGATCTATCTTCCGCAGGAGAAACCGAACCTGGACGAAATGTCGAAAGTTCTGCGAGTTCGATGCCCGTTTGAATCTCGCCCATCAACGGCGCACTTCAGCGAACTGATGCTGCGAGCGATGTCACGGCTGTCGCTTGTAGGGCATCGCCACGGCTTGACCAACGTCAAGTGGGAGAACTATCAGACCATTGATGATCCGGTGCTGTCGGAGATCGATGAATCATTCGTCGAGTTCGCGCATTTGCTGGCTGATATGATGAGCGTTGATGGCGCGCTGGTGCTGACGAAACGATTTGAGCTGGTTGGTTTTGGG
>CANHVD010000778.1 GCA_947463775.1 Planctomycetaceae bacterium
CGAGCCGGCATGCCCGATATAGGCAAACGCCGCGGCTTTCTCGGCGGAGTAAGCCAATTGAAGCAATCTGACGAGCTTTGGAGGCGGGAGGTTCAAGTCAGAGATGTCCCTATTCGTAACCAGCGATGTGATGACCAGCAACCACTATAGCATCTGCACTCTGAATGAGAATCTGACCGACAAGAACACGAGGTCTAGTTGCCGGACGAACTGGCATTCATGCAAAGTGAAGAAGCGTCTGCAGTGCGGCAGATTATCGAGTTGTCTCTGCCCTCAGTCTCAAAACACCGCGTTATTATTTGAGACCGTCCGCGGGAGCAGAGCTTAACGAGTATTCTAAATACTCATCAGCCTGAAATTTCAGGCTGGCCAAAATCCGGGTATGTGTTTGTTGTAGACTCGGCGTTGTCCTCGTGGATGCGTGGCGAGGAATAGTACTCACGCAAAGACGCGAAGTCGCAAAGAGTTAAAGAAATGACGAAGAGGCTGCTCGTGCCAAAACGCTTAACGCGGTCGTGGTCAAGCAGAGTCCCACTGAACTTTGCCTATTGTTGACGACCAACGGTGCTGGCTCTAAAGTGAGTTCATCGAGATCATTGTCAGGACAATTACAGGACGGCTCGCAATCCTCGTCAGGTTGTGCAGACTCTTTTTGGCGGAATTACCTAGTGCTCATGATACCCTTGAAACCGCAGATGATCGAACTGAGAGCGGCAGTCCACGATTTGACAGCCTCATGAGAATTCTCTTCCTTCATGGTTGGCGCTCCGTTCCGGGTGGAGTCAAACCGACGTATCTCAGAAGCCATGGTCATGATGTGATCAATCCGCAGCTTGATGACGATGATTTCGACGCTGCAGTGAAGGTTGCTCAATCCGCTTACGATCAGGTCCGTCCGGACATCGTTGTCGGCTCCTCTCGCGGCGGTGCGGTTGCGCTCAATATTGATTCCGCAAATACTCCGCTCGTACTTTTGTGCCCGGCGTGGAAGAACTGGGGATCGGTCAGCAAGCTTAAATCAAACAGCGTGATTCTGCATAGTCGCGCGGATGATGTGATTCCGTTCGGTGATTCAGAAGAGTTGCTGAGGGGTAGTAAGCTGCCTCCGGGCACATTGATTGAAGTCGGCCATGACCATCGACTGGCCGATGAACAATCGCTGGAAGTCATGCTTTGGGCTTGCACCGTCCTGACGTCGGGAGCATCACTACCGTGGTTGGAGCTTGATTTGGAAACCTCCCGTGAGTCGCCGGGGCACTCCAACGCGACCTCACAGGATGAGGCCAGCTACGTCTGTGATGCCTGCGGAGAGGAGATTGTGATTCCGCTGGATCTTACTGAAGGGACAAGTCAGGCGTACGTCGAAGACTGTCCAGTCTGCTGCCGAGCGAACACGATTCACGTTCAGTTTGATGACGAAGGGATGGCTCAGGTCTGGGCTGAACCGGAACAGGATTACGATTGACTGTCCGGTGTGTCACTCATAGGTGCCTTACCGCTGAGTCTCGAGAGCATGCCGACACTGGATCAGTACCGACGCCCGTGTTTTCCCGAATTCTGTGATCGATAATGACACACAAGAAGCTCAACTTGCCCGAGAAGATATGCCTGGCGTGTAACCGTCCTTTTTCGTGGCGGAAGAAATGGGCAAAGGTCTGGGATCAGGTTAAGTATTGCTCCGACGCGTGCAGAAAGAGACGCGAGCCGGCACAATGAAACCCGGATGCATCGCAGTCCCTTGATCATTGCTCATCAGCCTTGAAAAAGATCGAATCAACGTTGGAGTCCATTCGTCAGACAGAACTGCTACCATTCTGAAGCCGACAACAAACAACTATTGCCCCGATTGAGGATTCCATGAGCCTGAACCTTCTGATTCGCGTTCCCTGTCGTCGCGTTTTTTGGTCGTTAGCTCTGATGCTGGCCGCGATAACATCCCTGAACTCCAGCCATGCGGATGATTCATCCGCATCACCAGCATCACCAGAGATGAAGCTTGTCAGCAAGGTTATAGCGGCTGCCGGTGGCGACGATAAGCTGCTGACGCTGTTTCGCATGGAAGAGCGTTACAACGCAGGAAAAGAGGCAGTGACACCCGGGACTCCGAGAGTCTCTGTGGTTGAGCCACCAAAGTCATGGTGGATCGGAACAAAAGAGCGAGGAACTGAACCGGCAAAGATTACAGCGTGGGCATGGACGCTGGGAGTGCTCAAAGATCCCAAGTCAAAGCTGGAACTGCTGCCCGACATTACGGACAACGAGAAGTCTTTGTCCGGACTCCGTATCACGGAAAGCGTTGACCCAGCCCTCGACATGTATTTCGACAAGGAAACCTCTGAATTGGTCCGCGTCGACTGGCGAAACGACATTTATCGATTCAGCGACTGGAAAGACTTCGATGGCACAAAGTATCCCGCAAAGTGTGCGATGTTTCGCCGCAGCTCTGGCGAGCCGTGGTTCTTTCATGAAATCGTCACCATCGAACGTTTGCAGGAACTTCCTGAAGGCCTGCAGCGATGATCATCGTCGTCGCGTGATATTGGTGAACACTTTGAAGTCGCGTTCGGTATTCAATCCATGAAGACAGTTCTTTTTCTCTGCACGGGCAACTATTACCGAAGCCGTTACGCTGAGATCCTGTTCAATGCGCGGGCTCAGGAGATGGGGTTGGCATGGAACGCTGTCTCTCGAGGGCTCGCGCCTGATCCTCGCAATCCCGGCCCGATGTCACGAGACACGATGGCGGCCTTGCGAAAGCAGGGGATCACCGTCGAGGAATACCTGCGGCTGCCCATCAAGGTCACTAACAACGACTTCGAATCCAATGATCACATCGTTGCGGTGAAGGAGGCAGAGCACCGATCGATGATCCAGCGAGACTACCCCGATTGGCTCGATAATGTTGAATTCTGGCATGTGCATGATCTGGACTGTTGCGGGCCGGAAGAAGCGATTCAACATCTGGAACAGGAAGTAACGGGACTTCTGCTGAGGCTCAGCCATTCCGATTCGTGAACCGTCGGCATGATCCTGATGTCTGAACAAGGAACCCGCCGGTGCATCAATGATGGGGCTCCGACTCAACAACTTTCAGGAATGACAAGTGATGATCACTCCCGACGAATTCCACGACGTTGCATTGGCTATGATCAATGGCTCAATTTCCGCATTCCGTTCCAACAAAGGCTGGGCAGACAAAGCGATCGCCCAACTTTCAGACGACAAACTGCATGTCGCCCTTGATGCAAATACCAACAGCATTGCCGTCATCATGAAGCATGTGGCCGGAAACCTGCTTTCCC
>CANHVD010000779.1 GCA_947463775.1 Planctomycetaceae bacterium
CGGCTTCCCGTCAAGTGTGACAACACCACTAACATCCGCCACCTCCGGCTGATCGGTAGAACCTGAACAGCCAGTGATACACAGGACCAGGGCAACTACGAAAAAACTCAACGGAGATCTCATCTTTTGCATCATTAATTCACTTTGGTCGGTCAGTGTCACAAGATTCCACCGCAACGACTCTCATGCAATCAAATTCAGTGCACGAAAGTCACAACAACGAGGCCGGGTCCGCAATAGAGGCTTGATGATTTCGCGAGACATCTATAGTCAAAGACTATTGATCTGCACCGGCATGGCTTGCATCGGGGCAGGACACAAATTGTCACCGACGAATCCCCGTGTTCCCTTTAAGGCGGGCGGTCTACCGCAGCATGAGCGATTGACCACCACACAGCATACTGCTCGTTCACCGGGAAAGTCATATCATCAATTCAGAGCATGATTCGAGATCAGAACTCACCTAATATCTGACCGTCAGACTTTCCACAGAGTCTCTCAAGTGTGCTATCGATCCACGCACCGTTAACCACCGTTGTTGCTACCGGGATTGTGGTGTAATTATAATCGATGTTTTCGCTTATAAAACGCACGGATCCGTCACAAAGCAAGAACTGTACACCTCCGACGTGAGGACTACTAAAACCTCGCATTTGGTGAACCCGATTAATCGCAGACTGATTGATTCCCTGATACGGAATTCCAAGAACAGCACCTGCAGGTCGCAACGCAGAGCCACCGCTACCTCCGGCCACAGGTGAAAAGCCCAAAGCATTACCAGCCCCCACGTTCAGTGAACCTGTTTTGAATGCTCGCTCACCAAGAAGAAGAGTGTTACTTGTGCCATCCGTGATATCGCGAAAGTTAACACGCGAACAGTTGAAGCCGACGCCGGTAGCGGGGCCGAAACTGGCAGTCACAAAAGGAGGCGTTGTACTGACGCTGCTGCAGGAGACCATCACGTAGTTGGACGTAGCAATGGCAATTCGATCGGTCCCGTTTGAGGTGATCAATCGGGCATAAGTCGCAACGTTTGCATCTCCCGGGGTATCTGCCATGGCCTCGTTAAAGTTATTCAAGGCAGGACCAGTGTCGCTGGGACAACGGAACCCAGTCAGCGGCGTTTGCAGCAATCGCAAACCATTCGCATTAGCGGCGTTTTGAGCCAGAGTCACGTTTCCAACATTCAGGCCACTATACAAAGCATTCTGCTCAATGTACGGCAGCAAACTTGCACCCCATCCCCAACACGACAACTCAGTGGTTGTTCCACTTTCAATCGGCATACTGATGCAGCCAGGTGGAAACGTGTTAAACACATCGTGATAATTATGAAAGGCAAGCCCAAACTGCTTGAGATTGTTCTTACACTGCGTACGACGGGCAGCTTCGCGTGCCTGCTGAACAGCCGGAAGCAGAAGTGCGATCAGAATCGCGATAATCGCAATTACGACCAGAAGTTCGATCAACGTGAAACCACGAGATCGCAGGGAACGGGACGAACTCTTCACAAAACACCTCCAGTAATGACAGGGACTGAAGCCACCGCGATCGGAGACCACGAACAGGTAAGTTCAAGTTATGACTCAAACGCGTAACGGCAGAATAAATCCCACAAATAAAACAAGAAAACCTTAATAATCCGCAAACCCGGCGCCACGAAACAGCCTTGGGAGAGTCCGTTGCGATGGGCTAGTAGCACTTACCCAGAATGACGTTCCAGTAATGCAGATCTCATGCCAAAACTAATGCGAGAAGGCTCTGTCCACTCCCCCGAGGGTTGCCACAAAACCACGTATCGCTCCCCTAACGAAATCGCTTTTTCCGGATCAGGAGCTTGTCTGAGGTACGTAAAGACCTCTCTGCGGAGAGTTGTGAAAGAAGGGCATCGACGCAAGAAAGCACTTTTGCGGTAAGGTGCCCCAAGCGCATCTGGATCTCAGTTTCGGCCTGGGTTGTAAGTTAAAAGTCCACAAGCCTCGGCAAGCCGTCACCGCATCCCATCCGCACCAAGAACCTACTGGGCTTCTGAGTAGTTCGATGACGATAAAATCTTGAGTGCATCCCCGATGAATGTATTAGTACGGTCTTGATGCCACCTGACTCTTCGACATTCCCTGCACTTTAGTCCGCACGATCTCATCTTCAATAGCGTCTGCCAACATGAAGACGCAGCAGACTCTGAAAGCCCACGCTTCTCCGACGTTGCCATGACAGCCTTGATTCTCGTGAAGTGCACGATCGCCCCTGCTCTTCAGGTATGACTCAATCCATCACACTGACACAACGTCTGGCTTGATCGTGAACGAATTGAGGAATCATGTGACGAAATTCCTGATGGCTTGCGATTGAGCATCGGAACAATTGATGATCACGCAGGCAACGATTGACATTTCTCAGGCCTTGATACTCCTCTTTCGATCACATGTAAGAGCGTCCGTCACCCAAATCGTTCACCGGCTGACCATCACGGATCTGGACGTTCTGTTCAGTTCGCGCTGGGCCAGGAGTCGTTTTGAACACCAGTCATCAGGGGCAGGATTCATCACTGCCGGTGACTCGCGAACAAAAAGGCCACGAATGATCAGACGTGACGCCCGGATCAGACATAACTCTGGATGCGTATCACTCGACCAGAACTATCATGAGGCCGTTGAAAAGGGTGCCTGGATTCAAATTCACGATTGTCACGCATCTTACCTCCGAAGTCTGTGACATCATGAACATCGATTACTGATTGATCAGAAACGTCGCGACATGCCCCAGGAAGTCTCGAATGACTCGCGAGACGTGCAGAGGAAAACGGCATTCTTCAAGAGCCGTGTTCATCAAGCTGACCCAGCGATCGCGAGCTCGTTGATCTATCGAAAACGGTGCATGTCGAAGCCTCAACTTCGGGTGACCTCGATGCTGCAGATAATCCTGCGGACCACCGAATCGAAAAGTCAGGAACATCCGCAGGCGATCCTCTGCCCCTTGAAGATCTTCGACCGGATACATCGGCCCCAGAACATCGTCCTGAGGCACTTGCTGATAAAACGCTCGAACCAGGCGTGCAATGCCCTCAGAACCGATCGCGGTGTGTATCTCGTTTTCCGTCAATGCGTTGCTGTCGGTTGAGGGTTGGTCGGTCACAAGTGTTCTCACGAAAACCAGGCTGTGCTTCAGAGTCGCAGCGCGTGCGTCTCCCAGGGTTGCAGAATGAGGCGGCAGCGACCAAAGTCATCCGCCATGAAGATCGGCCGCATGCGTCCCTTGCCGGAAGTTTATTTGATCCCGATTCCAGAACAAGTTTGCC
>CANHVD010000780.1 GCA_947463775.1 Planctomycetaceae bacterium
AGGCAAGGTCACCGGGGCGATGGTTTACCCGGTATTCCTGCTGGTTGTGGGATTGCTGGTCGTCACGGCGATGATGATGTGGGTGGTTCCGAATTTTGCTCCGATGTTTGAAAAGATGGAACGCGACGGAACTCTGCCGTGGGCCACGACAACACTTTTCAGCATTAGCGATACCCTGACCAGCTACGGGCTCTTGATCTTTGCGGTTATTGCGGGGCTTGTGGGTCTTGTTGTGACGTACGTTCAGTCTCCGGAGGGGCGTCGGTTTGTTGACGAGTGGAAGCTGAAAGTCCCGGGACTTGGAGGCATCCTGCAAAGCCTTGCGGTGGCTCGTTTCTCACGAATGCTGGGAACGCTTTTGAAGAACGGCGTCCCGATTCTGCAGTCATTGCGAATTGCCAAAGACGCGAGTGGAAACATGGTGCTTGCCGAAGCGATCGGGAATGCGGCTGATAATGTCAGCAGCGGCCAGTCGCTGGCAGTTCCGTTGAGAGCCAGTGGTCAGTTCTCAAAGGACCTGATCGAAATGATTGCGGTTGGCGAAGAGGCCAATAATTTGGAGAATGTTCTGATTGGCGTAGCAGATAATCTTGAGAAACGGACCAGCCGGCGAATAGACATGGTTGTCAGATTGCTGGAGCCCATGATGCTTCTGGCAATGGCCGGAGTGGTTGTGTTTATCGTGATGGCACTGCTGTTGCCGGTGATTAAAATGTCAACGAACCCGACCTAGCGCCAACTGAATTTCGGTAGCAATTCGGGCTTCCCTTTACCTCACATGGATTGATTGAAAATCAGGATTTAGTGTCATGCAAAAACGTTCTCTACTGTTTTCCCCCGCGCAGACGCTTTCACCCGCGCAGAAGCGTTCGGGCTTTACGCTTCTTGAACTCTTGATTGTACTGGCCATCATTCTGGTGATCGCTGGTATGGTTGTGCCGAATCTTATTGGCAGCCAGAAAACGGCGAACGAAAGAATCGCCTTTACTCTGGTCAAGGAAATGGAAAAGGCCGCTGGCAATTATGCGACTGACCATGATGGCGAATACTTCAAGGGCAACGGCACCGAAGCATGGCAGGCGATGATTAATCCTCCTGCTTACAAAGGCCGCAAGCTGCGTCCGTATCTGGAAGAAGTGCCCATCGATCCATGGGGAAATCCTCTGCAGTACGAATGGAACGGCGACGGTCACAGCAAGAAGCAGAATGCTCTTAAGCCTGCAATCTGGTCAACTGGATCTGATGGGCAGGGCGATGGAACAAACTCCGGCGGGATTGCGTTGAATAACTGGACACCAGCCGCGTCAAACGCCGGCAATTGATGAATTGGTCGTCAGGCTGAAATGCTTTATGCAACACATTGCGAGCGACATGGTGAAGGCCGTGTCGCTCGTATTCATGTTCTGGGATCCTGAAATACTGTCAATCAAGATGATCAGGATCTGTGAATCAGTGTTCGATTCTCGGGTTTCTGACGCATAATTTTTTTTCCTTTGGTTAGAGCATTCTTTGATGCGTCATCATGTTCAACAATCCAGGACGACGGGGAGCCGCGGGTTCTCGTTGTTTGAGTTGTTGATTGTGATGACGATCATTGTCACGATCACGGCCATGGCTGCTCCGAATATGATGGAGCGAGTTCGTAACGGGAGAGTTCAGGAAGCCGCCGAAGACGTGCGTGAGGTTATGGCTTTTGCCAGACAACAGGCGATCGATTCGGGAGTGGACTACCATGTTCGTTTTGAAGTCAATGGACAGGCTGTTGTGGCAATCCCCGCAGAGCCTCAGCCGACGCTGGTGAATCAGGCGGGAAGCGATTCTTCCCAGACCGAAGTGCTGGTGATGTCGTTGGTGCTTGAGCCAGAGAAGATGTTCCTGCGAGCCGTGAAGGGAGAGAATGCCGGTGGCGAACAACTGGAGCCGGCTGCTTTTGCGAACCTTGACGGCAACGATAGTTTATCAAACCGCTCGTGGTCGACTCCGATACTTTTTCGCTTCGATGGATCTGCGGAAGATCGAACATTTCGAGTCATGGACGAGGAGAATCGCACATCTGAGATCTCCGTGCGAGGACTCACCGGGTCCATCAAGGTCGCCCCTGTCTTTATGATGGAGGCCGATTGATGCGACGAATCAGAGTTTCTCGAAATGCCGCAGCCGTGCAGCGACGAAAACGGAGCGGTCTGAGTCTGCTGGAGATTATTATCTCTGTCGCCATCTTCATGGCATCGCTGGCGGCCATCATGCAAGGTCTGCAGATTGGCCGAAGGTCGGAGCTATCAGCACGACTGCAATCTGAAGCTGTGCTCCGTTCCGAAACGGTCATGGGCGAGATTCTCTGCGGAGCCAAAGAGGCTTCAAGCACTCAGGGGGGCAGCTTTGACGACGATGAGACGGGCCACTGGGAATGGTCGGCCGAAGTTACAGAAGCCGGGACTACGGGACTGCTGCAGGTGACGGTGCTGGTGGAACACAGACCGGGCGGCGAAGAACCAAACGCCGCCTTTACGCTGGTGCGATTTATGCGAGATCCTCAGCTCTTCCTTGATGCCGCTCTGCAGGAGAGCGAATGATGAAGAGTTCATCCCGCAAATCGGGACGGCTGATCGCCGATGATCGACGAGCCGCCTACACAATGCTCGAATTAATGATCGCCGTTGGCCTGACATCCCTGTTGATGATTGCTCTCTTCGCCGCTTTGCAGCAGTACTTCAGTTTGCAGCTCGACAGCAACGAAGAGATCACTCGCCAGCAGATTGCACGGTCTCTTCTGCGTCAGATGACGCGTGACATTCAATCTGTGGTGTTCGTTAAAAAGCTGGCTAACGACGAAACATCGGGGACATCGACCAGTGTCAGTGAGGGAAGCAGCTCCACGTCGAGTTCATCCGGCAGTTCTGGATCGTCCGGCAGTTCATCATCAGGTTCCTCTACTGGCGGTTCATCGTCCGGCAGTTCATCGTCGGATTCAGGAACATCCGGAGGAACAGGCAGCAGTTCAACGTCCACAGGATCGGCGGGTTCAAGCTCAGGTTCGCTCGACGGCAATTCCTATGGTCAGTCTTCGATTGATCCTGAGACCGTAATGACCACCTACACGAACGGCCTCGTAGGAACTGCGACTGACCTGCAGTTGTTTGTCAGCCGACCGGAGAAGAGCCTGGCTTATGTTGCGTCACAGGATCTGACCTCGACAAGTCAGCGAACAAGTGATCTCATGATCATTCGGTACTTGATGGCTCAGTCCGGCGGCGGTGGTCTGGCGTCCGCGATAGCCGACAAAGAATCGATTGG
>CANHVD010000781.1 GCA_947463775.1 Planctomycetaceae bacterium
GATTCATTGACCGTTCGACCAAACCACAGCCAGGCCACACCGAAGTCCAACGACGCGAGCGCGACTCCCAGACATAAGCCGATCAAAAACTCACGCAGGATCAACGCTCGGCTGATCGAATCGTCGGGACTACCCTTCGTATCGGTGGGCTGCAGCGCAAACATCCGGATAAACAATGTCGCTGATTGTGAGCCCGCATTTCCACCGCTCGCCATAACGAGCGGCAAAAAGAGAAGGATCAAAGTCGTCAATCCGCTGAGCCCCAGCGCAATAGGTTCGCCACCGCCCGTGGATTGACGGTAATGGTCAATCACATGCGCATTCATGAGAGCCACGATGGACAGAAACAGCAACCAGATCCCACGCTTCCATAAAATCGTCAGGAACGGGGTTTCTTCGTAGGTGTCTCGCAACGGAGCAACAGCACCCTGCAGATAGGCGTCTTCAGTAGCCTCTTCCTGAACAACGTCCAAAGCGTCGTCATGAGTCACAATGCCAACAAGCCGATCATTCTCATCGACAATTGGCAACGCAATGAAGTTGTAGCGAGCAAGTTCCTGAGCCACGACTTCGCGCTGCTCGCTCACTCGAAACCTGATCACGTCCCGCTGCATGATGTCGGAGAGGCGCGTTTCTGGTTTGGCCAGAATCAACTCTCGCAGAGAGATAAAGCCTTCCAGCCGGCGTTCTTCATTCAGGATGTAGACGTAGTAGATCGTCTCACTGTTCGGGGCCTGCTGCCGCAACTGAGCCAATGCGTCGCGGACAGTAATATTGGCCGGCAGCGACGCGTACTCCGTGGTCATAATCGACCCGGCACTGTCTTCGTCGTACGACAGCAGTTTGCGAATATCGTTGCGTTCAGCCTTGGCGATCAGTCGCAGAACTTCTTCGCGATGGCCCTCGGACATTTCCGAAAGCAAGTCGACACGATCATCGGCCGACATCCACTCCAGCAGATTCGACAGACGTGTGGAGTCCAGAGTTTCGACCAGTAATGTTTGCCGGCGCAGCGAGATGTATTCAAAGATCTCAACTCGCAGAGGCAGTTCAGCCTGATCCAGAATCAACCAGATCTGTGGATCATCCAGCTCTTCCAGAATCTCAGCTACGGCGGCAGGATGCACAACCTTGCAGAAGGCGGCCAGACCAGCCAGATCTTCTTCCTGCAGCATCTGCTGCACATCCGGAAGGATCAGCGATTGATAGGCGTCCTGCATTGCATGATTCGCTTTGCGAAGCCGCGTTGGCGAGCGGTCCAAAAAAAATCCCTGCAGGACAGTGATCCGGCAGGGATGAATATCAAACCGACGTTCGAAGAACGAATCGGATGAACAGAAAGTCGTGTGGCATTATCGCTTTGAGAACTGGAAGCTCTTGCGGGCTTTCTTGCGTCCGTACTTCTTTCGTTCAACCATTCGGTCGTCGCGAGTCAGAAGTCCGGCGTCGGCCAAAAGGTGATGCCATGCAGGGTTCATGCCCTGAAGTGCTCGAGCAATCCCCAGAATGATCGCCCCGGCCTGACCGGTCGTGCCACCACCCTGAACGCGAACTGAAATGTCGACCTGGCCAACTTTGCCAACGACATTCAGAGGAACCAACACACTTTCACGGTCTCGCTCAATGCGAAGATATTCGTCCATCGGACGACCATTCACAACGAACTGGCCTGACCCTTCTTTGATGCGAACGCGAGCGACTGAAGTCTTACGACGACCAGTTCCCATGGCAACGCCGAACCGATCCACTTTACCGCGGATCGTTGGCTGGTAAGCTGGATCAACAACAGCAGTACCTGCAGCACCAGAACCAATTGTCAGTTCAGGAAGCTGTGATGAGGGAACTTCCGGCGCATCGACAACGGAATCCGAAGAAACTGAAGGATCCATACTCATGAGAACTCGTCACAGAGAAAAAGTGAATCAAAGACCAACCGAATCTGCTAACACAAGACTGTCCGCAAGACAGTCTTAGCCTTTGATCTTTCGGTCTGGCAAAAGGTGCGCCGGAAAGGGCTTTGGCAACTGGGACTGATGTGGGTGGTTTGTGCCAACGAAGACACGCAACTTCTTCAGCATCTGACGACCCAGCTTATTCTTTGGCAACATGCGGCGAACAGCTTCGCTAAGAAGCTGATCTGGTCGCTTTTCCCAGGTTTCAACTGCAGATCGCTGACGCAGACCGCCTGGATAACCTGTGAATCGATCATAGCTCTTCTTGGCCATCTTTGTGGTCAAGTAAGGAATCTTGCTGTGCTGCATGGCGTTGCCTGTGAAGCGAATTCGCTCACAATTCAGCACAATCACGCAATCGCCAGTATCAACATGGGCCGTGTATGTCGGCTTATGCTTACCCATCAGAATGGTTGCAATCTGAGTTGCCAGACGTCCAACAATGTGTCCATCCGCGTCGACGACAAACCAATCACGGCCTGCTTCGTCAACAACCTCTTTCTTTGCCATCCATGTTTTGCCAATCGCCAGCATGGAACCGTCATCCTTTGGGCCGCCGATAAAAGCGGACTGATCAAGTGTTCAAAAACGGAAGAGCAGACGCGAAGCCTGCCTTTTGCAGCACTTCCAGCCTCTCACCAACAAAACATCCAGCGTTTATCGGCCTTGGGCGGAAAGAAGTCGAGCAATCTAGCGAGTTTGGACCTCGTAATCAATGCTGTGTCCGGCATTTCGGTCCGCGGATTCCCAGGAACAGCCAATTGTCGACCTACAAAGACCATTTTCTCTGGCGAGATTTGTAATTCCTGAGAGTCTTTTGATGCTGTCAAACCCGCCGCCCGTTACGAATCTTGGACTTATTCCCAATCCAGGCATCTCCGTTTACCCGGCCAGCCGCCCAGTGTCTGAGGATTTTATCAGGCATTCTGGCATGACTTTTTGCAGCGAGCCCCAAGCGGAAGCAAAATCGGGCACCATTCGCCTGCGGCTCGTCATTAAGGGGACCCAGCAGGAACGGTCAATCAGTAAAAATGGAGAAGACAGTCAGATCATGCCGTGTTGAAACGAATTGCCGCCGAAGACTGCTTACGACCAGCAGAAATGGCTATGCCGCCTGCAACAGCCAGTCCGATAACTCCAGTTGACGGGATAGGTCTGCAGAGTCCTGCAACAATAGGCCAGGGACGGCTGGTTGGATCAGGAAATAAACTCTCAGCACCGTTTTCACAAAGTACCGCGAATGCTCACCGGTCTGCAAGGATGCCGGTCGGTCTGCATGAGCGGTCTGTGAAAATCCTGCCCTGCCAGAACGGATTCACTCTTTGGGGGCACGGTCGAC
>CANHVD010000782.1 GCA_947463775.1 Planctomycetaceae bacterium
ATTCGTGTGACGATGACGGAACTTGGGACGACGTTTATCAAGCTCGGACAGGTTCTGAGCACCCGACCTGACCTCGTCGGAAAAAAGCTGGCCGACGAGTTGGCTCAGTTGCGAGCCGACACGCCAGCAGACGATCCTGCCATTGCAATCGGGTTGATCGAGTCCGAGTTAGGTGGAAAGATTGATTCTCTCTTTGCTGACTTCGAAGCCAACGCGTTTGCTTCGGCGTCGATCGGTCAAGTACATCAGGCGACAACTCACAACGGACAGTCCGTTGTTGTCAAAGTTCAGCACGTTGGGATCGAGGAGGTCATCGTTAACGACCTGGAGATCATGGGCGTTTTGGCCGATATCGCAGAACAGCATTCGGCAACGCTTAAACAGTATCGACCCGTTCAAACGATGCGTGAATTCCAAAAGACGCTCATGCAGGAACTCGATTTCGGCCGCGAGTTGCGAAACATGCAGCGTTTCCGAAAGACGTTTGCCAATGAAACAGGCATTCAATTCGCCGAGCCACACTCAAGTCTGAGCTCGCGACGCGTACTGACGATGGAGCGATTTGAGGGGACCAGCCTTTCTGAAAAGTCAAAGCTCGAAGCTTCTGGGTTGGATCTCAACGAGATCGCCAGACGCGGCGCGAATTTATTTATCGAGATGATCTTTCGCGATGGGTTTTACCACGCCGATCCACATCCCGGTAATTTGATGATCTTAAACAGTCGCGTCGCAACTGATGGCGGCGAAGTGGCAGAGATCGGTATCCTGGATTGTGGCATGGTCGGACGCATCGACGACGTTCTGCGTGATGATCTCGAGCTGGGCTTGATCGCCGCCACCCGTCATGACGCAGCAAAAGTTACAGAGGCTGTCGCGAGGATTGGAAACGTTCCCAGCGACTACGACCAATCCGCCTTGAAGGAAGCGATCCAGGATCTTCTTGACGATTACTCGAATCAGTCGCTGAAGGATTTCGACTTAAGCGGGTGCCTCAATGAAGTCGTTAGGATTATCCAGGCAAGCAAAATCTATCTGCCTGCCAAGGTCGCGATGCTGATCAAGGTGCTGATCATGCTGGAAGGGACCGCACATCAACTCAGCCCGCACTTCAGCGTCGCAGAACTCATTCAGCCCTATGCAAAGAAGGCAATGAGAAGTCGCTACTCGCCCAGGAAGATACTAAGCCGATTGAGGGCGAACGCTGAGGACTGGGAGCACCTGATCACGATCCTCCCCAGAGACACCGCGGATATTCTTCGCAATCTCAAGCGAGGAAAGTTCGATGTTCATTTGCAACATCGGCGTCTTGAACCGGTTGTGAATCGTTTGGTTATGGGGATCCTCACGGCGGCTTTGTTCATGGGATCTGCTTCATTGTGCAGTAACCATGTACGTCCGACGATCTTCGGTTTCTCTGTCCCCGGCTTTCTCGGATGCGGCATCGCTCTGATGATGGGGTTCCGAATCACGCTGGCGATCCGGCGTTCCACGCAGAAGTGAGATGAAACGAGAAAGGCTTCCAATGGTCTGGAAGCCTTTCCCATCATTCATATTCATTCGTTAAGCCATAACATGAATTGGATCATGCCATCGCTGCGGGCGTTGCTTCAGGGAAATCCGCACCACGCGATACGTCTTCCCAGGCAGTAAACTGTTCACGAAGTTCATCGAGCTTTGCCATCGCGCCATCGTACGCATCGTTACCAAGCAACAATCGGCGCGGCGGGTTCGAGGATTCCACAGCCTGCACGATCGCTTCGGCTGCTCGAACCGGATCGCCATTTTGATTGCCTGAGAGCGTTCGCAGATGACGGATGCTCTTATCAGCCGTGTCGGCATAGTCTGCGATCTGGTGCTGCGTTTCGTTCGCTGATCGTCCCGCCCAATCCGTTCGGAAGCCGCTCGGTTCAACAAGCATGACTTTGATGCCCAGGGGTTCCACTTCCTGCCAAAGTGCCTCAGACAAGCCTTCAACTGCGAACTTCGTTGCGTTGTAATACCCCAGGGCCGGAAATGAGCGCAATCCGCCAATTGACGAGAGATTGATAATGAAGCCCTTGCGGCGTTTTCGCATTCCGGGCAGAACAATATGAATCATTCGACTCAGTCCGAAGACATTCACATCAAACATCTTGCGGACTTCCTTCTCATCGCTTTCCTCGACCGCAGCGAAGTAGCCGATGCCGGCATTGTTGACCAGCACATCGATACCACCGAAATGATCTTCAGCCGCTTTGACGGCAGCTTCGGCTTGTGATCGTTCAGTCACATCCAGCTTCAGGATTAAAACATCCCCCAGTTCCGCCAGGTCCTGAACATCCTCCGGATCACGGGACGTCACGACGACTCGATAGCCCAGTTCAAGAACATGCTTCGCAATCTGCCTTCCAAATCCCGTGGAGCATCCTGTAATGAACCAAACAGGCTTCGCCGCTTGCTTGGTGTTCTTTGTTGTTGATGTCATCTTGATTCCTCTTCTGTTGTTGGTTTGAACATGGAATTACTCAGTTTGGTGGTCATGGTTAGACTCGTCGGAGTGAATGCCGTCTGCGACCGAATCCCAATGTCAGGCGATTCAGATCACGTGAAATTCACAGTCACGCCGGCGCATCGATCGATTCGACGCGTACTAGTTTCTTGTTCACGAACTCCTGAATTCCCATCTGGGAAAGTTCTCGCCCATAGCCGGAATACTTGATGCCGCCAAACGGTAGGTCGGCAGCGGTCCAGGTCGGGTGGTTGATGAACACCATGCCGGTATCGATGCGATTGGCGACGCGTTTGCCGCGCGCAACGTCCTTTGTGAACACCGATCCGCCCAGGCCAAAGTCCGAATCATTCGCCAGTGCCACCGCCTCTTCTTCGTTCTTCACTCGAAAGAAGAAGGCGACCGGTCCGAAGAATTCCTTTCGGAAGGCGGGATTGTCAGGTTTGATGTTGGTGAGAATCGTCGGCTGCATAAAGAAGCCCGGTCGATCGATGCGTTTGCCACCCATGACTACAGTCGCTCCATGGGCCACAGCTTCATCAACTTGGGCGAGAAGCTGCACTAAGGCAGCTTCAGTGGATAGCGGCCCAAGCGTTGTCGACTTATCCATTGGATCTCCAGGCTTGAGTGCCATCATTGCTGCCTGGAACTTTTCAAGGAAACGATCGGCCAATTCTTCGACGACGATCAATCGCTTTGCTGCGATGCAGCACTGGCCTGCGTTGTTCATCTTTGCCCAAACGGCCCACGCGACGGACTTGTCGAGTTCCGCATCTTCCAGCACGATGAATGCATCGCTACC
>CANHVD010000783.1 GCA_947463775.1 Planctomycetaceae bacterium
AAATGCAGGAAGACAGAACGCACCGGTGCTTTGTCCGTCTGGTTCCCTGCCCCCACAGCACCCCTAAAAAAGGAAGGCAGCCAGGGAAGCCCCAGACAAACCCCACTACCTCGCAGGAACCCGCGGCGAGTGGAATGCTGTGATCTTGATGGAGCAGGTTTCATGATCGCAATTCTCCCTGATCAGGATGCGGAGTCAAATAACCGGCCGAGGGCAAAATGGCGCTGTCCAACTAGGGCGCAGACGGCTTGAAGTAGCGATACTGAAACGCATAACTGCGGCAGATTTCTTCGATCAGGACTGTGGACCGATGATCGTTTTCTCCGAGCCGTAGCAGACAACGGTCGACAAGGCACTCGTCAAACTCATCGAGTCCGCGTCCCAAGGCGAAGCCAATCAATTTTCGTGTAAAGTGTCGATAGAACTCCTGCTCGCGATTCAGCAAAGCCTGTTTGAGCCCTTCCGGTCCAACGACTTTTTCTCCCGAAGGCAGTTCACCCGCAGCATCGATGGTCAGTCCCTGTTCAGAATCCCGCCAACGGCCGATGGCATCATAGTTTTCCAGACAAAAGCCCAGCGGATCCATCGTCTGATGACAGGCCGCACATTCCGGCTGAACTCGATGACGTACAAGTCGCTCGCGCATCGTCAGTGGCTGGTTCGGATCACTGCTGGCATCAATCGAAGGAATACCGGCCGGAGGCGGTGAGACGTATGTATCGAGCAATCGTTCCATGATCCACTTTCCGCGAAGAACCGGACTCGTACGGTGTCCGTACGAAGCAGCCGTGAGAACTCCGCCCAGAGTAACCACGCCACCTCTGCGGCGATCATTGAGTGCCACTATCTGCCAGGGAGCTTCCGGTGCCAGATCTATGTCATAATGCTGGGCCAGCCGACCATTGATCACGATCCAGTCGCTATCAATCAAGTCTCGCAGCGAGCGGTCTTCCTGAAAAACACGTGTGACATAGCGAATCGCTTCTTCACGCAGATCATCGCGCAACTGCGAAGAAAAATCCGGGAAGATCTTCGCATCCGGCTGTCGATCTGATTTCCCCTGCAGAGCCAACCATTGCAGACCAAACGCCTCTCCGAGACCACATGCACGGGGATCCTTCAGCATTCTGTGGACCTGCTCACGCAGTACCTCATCCGTGTAGATGGCTTTGGAATCAGCTACGGCCAATAACTCATCATCGGGCAGAGACGACCACAGAAACAAAGCCAGTCGAGTCACCAATTGATGCGGGTTCAGTCGCTGAATTTCGGCACCTCCTGATTCCGCTTCCACGATAAACAGGAAGTTGGGTGATACCAGGACAGCCTGAAGCGTCTCTGTGATGGCGGGCACAAATGTATTTGAGTTCTCAAGGGAACGATTAAACAGCTTTTCAAGAGCATCAATCTCGAGGTCTTCAACTGGGCGACGCCAGGCTCGCCGCGCAAACCGGGCGAGGATCTGCCGGGCGGCTTCCGCATCACTCAGTCTCGACTCGGGATTCAGTGACTGCGGAACCACGGTCAGAATCCTCCGCTGAGAGAGATCTGACTGGCCAAGGTCAAGCGTGAGGGATCGTTCGACCGCTCCACCAGCCGCTCTCAGATAAGTCTCCACATGGGCCGTGGATGTAAACAGGACATCTCCCACCGTGTCAAAGCCTTCGCCACCCGAGCCATCCTGAGGAGGAATCTCCGACTGTGTCAGGGAGACTCCCAGCAGGTCATGCATCGCGTTTGAGTATTCGGTCCTGTTCAGTCGGCGACTGAAAACATGGCCCTGAAACTGCCGCTGATTTTCCTCTGTCGCAAGCTCTTCACAAAAGGCAGATCGGGGTCTTGATTCCGCCCATTGTTCAACCAACATGATCTCGGCCTCCGTCAGCTGCGGATGACCGGGCGGAGGCATTTCCTTTCGATGAATTCGTGCAGCCACCTGCTCCCAGACAAAACCGTCTTCCGCGGCCTTCTCTCCACTGGAGTACTTTGCGAGGCTCAGGCTTCCTTCAGTCTGCTGATCGTTGTGGCATTTCGAGCAGCGGTTCTCCAGCACGGGACGAATCTCTTCGTCATAACGAGTCATCCAGTGAACCGCATTCAAGTCCGCCTGAGCATGCCGAAACGCATCGAGCGCTCGATCATATTCTGGCGACGACTGACACAGGCTGTAGTGATTGATCGAGTCCTTTGCGAGACTCGTTTGCCAAGGCTGATAAGTCTCCGATTTGACTCCCTCACGGAGCATGATCGACTCCAACAGAGCCGCACTGCGTAAGTTGTCAGGAGATTCCGGGCTTGCCGCCACTTCGGAAAACAGGATCAGAGCATTCTCGAGGTCCTGCTGTTCACGCAGACATTCGGCCGTGCGCAGTTTCGCGAGCCACTGCAGGTCATGGGGCACTGAGGCATTGACCGACAGGGCTTCGTAGGCGACTCGGGCTTCGTTGAATCGCCTGGCCATCAGTTTCTCGCCAGCATCTCTGAATCGGGTTTCACGATCTGGCGCCGTGGGATACTGAAACCAGGCATGGGACAAGATTTCTTCTGCCGTCAGTGCCCTGTCGAATACAGCAAACTCGTCCATTTCAAATCGGACGGATCCCAATCCGTTTCCCACGTAGCCGATTCGCAGCTTGCTATGAGACTTTGCCGGATAGAACTCACCGGCATAGGGAGTTTGCCCTGACAGGACGCCATTGATATAGAGGCACACGTTTTTGCCATCCCATGTGCAGACCACGTGGGTCCAGACATTCGGAGGCACTCGACTCATCGAGGCTACACCTACGGGCGGCTGAGGTTTGGGACGACCGAGTTCGAAGACGAGTGAATTGCAGGGATAGAGCATTACCAGACGCCATCCCACCCAGACACCATCTCCGACCGCGACAATCGTGCCTTCAGATTCCGTGTTGCCGCCGTACTGCATTCCCCCGCCAAGGTGCCGAACCCAGGTTTCGACACTGAAACTTCGATTTTCTGCCTGATGCGGTCGTGATTCCAGCGGCATCTGGTCCAGCCGCACTGCTCGTTTTCCTGGCCACCGTCCTTCCACCGTATGGAAAGACGGTTCACCTGGTGCGGTCTCTGTCGCAGCAATCGTCAGATCTTTGCGCCATCCTGCATGGCTCTTAAAGTGGCCAACAGAACTTTGTAGATCCTGAAACGAGTAGTACCGATTGATCGCAGGATCGCTCAGAATCTTCCGGCGATGCGCGTTCCATTCCTGTGAAAAACGGCCCGTGGTGGGGAACTCCGCCGGTCGAAGTTGCGACCAGACAATCCAGAAC
>CANHVD010000784.1 GCA_947463775.1 Planctomycetaceae bacterium
GCACGCTTCAGAAAATGTGCCGTCACATCTCACCAATTCGTCCGCGAATCTGAGCAGATCGAAAGAATGAAGCCGACTCACACCACGCAGGTTGGCCACTCAACTTTCGCGAAGCTGATCCTTCTGTGCATAGTCGCAAGTGCATTACTGGCTTCACTGCATCCAATTTCCTGCAGCGACTATTGGTGGGAACTCAGCAAGGGACGTGAAGCGGCCGCCGGCAGCCTGTTTCCTACCAGCAAACTTCTGGCCGGATCGATTCGAGCAGAAGCAGACTGGGCGAGTGGTTTGCTTTTCTACCTGCTGGTCGACAACGGTGGTGTCTTGTCGCTGGTGTGCCTCAAGATATTTGCCGCCTTGTTTGCGGCACGTTTACTGATTCAGCAGACTGTCCAACGGAGTGCGGTCGCCGGAGTTCTTATTGCAACATCACTCCTCTGCGCCAGAGAGGCTTGGGAACCGTCCCCGTTGTGCTTCGATACAATTGGCGTTCTACTGGTTCTGACTTTGACGAAAGCTGTGTTCCGTGCTACCAGCCGCAGCGCGTTTGTTGGGCTGCTGATCCTGATGTGCTGCTGGTCCAACCTTGGTTCACGCAGCATAACGGGGATTCTGATTACTGTGCCAACCCTGGCTCTTTCCATCAGGCGACCAGTCGCAAAGATTTTGTGCATCGCGATGCTGCTGGTGGCCGCCAGCCTGACTCCCGCCGGATTGGCCACGTTGCCGGATTCCTGGACAACAACGTTTCCCCAGACTGCAGAATCCTCTGCAATCCTGAGCCTGGCGGGCTGGAGTCCGTGGTGGAGTAGTCCGCTGCGAATCGAATGCGTCGCCTGGTTACTCCTGTGCTGTCTGTCGTGCCGGCAAGCAGTCCCGGGGCAGGCTGGAAACTTCTTTCTGGTGCTCACCGGCACTCAGGTCTTTGCCGCAATGTCTCCGGATAATCTGCCACTCGCTGCGATGATGATGGCTTATTTCGGGACACAGCTCTGCGGTACAACGTCTGACAGAGTCTCTGACAAAGTAAAAGTGTCTAACAAGAATGAGGTACGCATCGATCTGCGGACGCGAGTGGAGAGATTGGTGCTGACCGTTCTGATGGGAGCATTGGCGACCTGGGCTCTGCAGCCGTGGAGCGGATGTGGCAGCGGCCTCGGCTGGGGAATCGATCCTCGCCTTTCACCGGACGCCTTTTCTGCTTCACTCCAATCAGTGAGTCTGACGGGAACAGCCCATTGCGTTGGGATTCGTGAAGCCGGGCTATTGTCATGGCATCTCAGAAACGGTGTAAAAGCGTTCGATACACCCCGCACCGCGTTGTTAAATGGTCGATTAAGAACTCATGTGCTGCTGACTTCAGATTTGTCAAAGAACTGGCAGATTCCCCATCGCAGAACTGATGAAAGCTGGGGAGGGTGGTGGCTGCCGCTGCTGGAGCGAAAAACGACGACGCTGGTGGTTCCCTCAGAAGATTTGAAGTTGATCACAGCGATCGAGCCAACAATCTGGAAGCCGCTTTCACTGAACTCGGTAAGCCTTGTTTATGGAAAAGCGGGCGATCCAGGCTGCACTCAACAAATTGTGAATACATTGTCCTTACGAGATTTCGTGGACCGTGGAACCTGGGTTTATCAGACAACCAGTGAAGAAAGTCAGACGCATACGGATCTACGGGATGTGATCTACGGCGCGAACACCGTCTACGAGAGCCTGCGTCTGGCCAGAGTTTTTCGCGCCATGAAAATGTCGGTCGCGGCGTTGAAGGTTTTGTCCATGCTACCGGTCGAATCGAATACAGAGCTGCGACAGGAATTTGCCAGCAACCAACTCTCGCTGGGGTATGATGAACGAATTCTGTGCGGGCGAAGCAGTCGATTTCGACTGGATGCATGGCAGCTTACGACCCCGCAATCCGATTCCGTCAGCACGATCGCTCAGGATGTCCTGAACTGGTCAGACACAGATCTGTCACAGAATGAGACGCCGGACATTACGGCCACTCGTTTGTATCTCAGCGGAGATCATCGGGCGGCGATGCAGAAGCTGGGAGCAATTGACGCCGAAACACTTTATGCAAAGGCGATGATATTGCTGGAGTCCGGGCAAACGAAAGAGACGGAGGCTGCTCTGCAGCAATTGGTAAACGAGTTCCCTGGACACCGCCTCACAGCGTCAGCCAAAAGTATCCTCGCTTCACTCGGGTATTGACAAAGCCCTCCTTCGACGCAGAGTTTCAGGATTTCACTATGCCAGGCAGACACACAATGATTCGACTGATTGCGTTCCTGGGTTTCGCTCTTGTCGGAATCTGGTGCCTGCAATCCTGGTCTGTTCAGAAGCCTGTCTCTGTCTCTGAGTTTGCGGTGCAGGCCTCCGATCACCAGCCGCCGCTGATGAACCGTTGTGCGTCATGTCATCAGGATGTTTGCGAGGAGTTTAAAGACGCGCCGCATACTCAAACGCTGATTGAAGCAAGTGACCCGTTAGTTCTTGGCCGATTTGCCGGGCGAAGCTTTCAGATCGCGAAAGACGGACCAGTGGTCTCTTTTGAAGAAAGGGACAAGCAACTATGGATGACCTCTGATGCTTACCCCGAATCATTACGAATTGAATGGATGTTTGGATCAGGCCAGCATGCCATGACGCCGGTCAGCCTTCTGACCAATCCGGATGGCGCTACAGAGTTGGTTGAGGGCAGCGTTTCCTGGTTTCCTCCGGATGTTCTGGGCGCCACACCCGGAGCCGATCTGACAGGTTCTCCCGGAATACGCTCACTAGGTGGGCCGATCGATCATGCGAGAACAATGGAATGCTTTGGGTGTCATGTGACACAACTGCCTCATGATGACGGCCGAATTCGTCAACAGGATATCATCAAAGGCGTGTCGTGCGACAGATGTCACCCCGGCGGAGAAAAGCATATCACCGAGATGGAACAAGGCGCGGAACCCTCAATTGAAAAATGGTCGAAGTTGTCACCATTGGAGTCGATCAATCGCTGCGGCGAATGCCACCGCAGAGCGGATCAGTTAACGGCCTCGGAGCTTTCGCCAGAACGATCCGTCCTGGTTCGTTTTGCACCGGTCGGTATGGCTATGAGTGCCTGCTTTCTTAAACAGGACTCCGCTCCAGAAGGTCCGCATTCCTTTCGCATGGACTGCCTGACTTGTCACGATCCACACAAGCCCGCAGAGAAATCCAAAGAGTTCTACATCGAAAAATGTCTGCAGTGTCATGGCCCCGAAAAACATCAGGTCGCTGAGTGCACATCGGCCATCACC
>CANHVD010000785.1 GCA_947463775.1 Planctomycetaceae bacterium
CCGGAAGCGGATTGATCCCCACCGATGCGGCCGTGAAACATTGATCACCTCGCGCTCCGTTGTGCTTCGCGGCACGGTCTGGGGAGTGTGAAGGATCAAGGTTCAGAGTCCCAGGCCAAACGTCAGTTTGCAGGGCAGGTTTACAGGCTCAGTCTTGCTGAAGTAGGACACGCGAGCCTTCAGCGTTTTGGCCTCGGTGGCGATTTGCCACGACTTCGAATAGGTCATGTTCTCACCGAATCCAGAACTACCAGAACCGCTGTCACTGCTCTCAATCACCTCACCCTTGTCATCAAGAAATTCGACCGTTTGGATCGTATCGAGTGGTTGGGGACCACTGAGTTCGAATGACTGCTTAAACGGGTCCCCAAATGCCGGACCAATCTGATTGACGCTCAGTTGGGCTGGGCCGAATTTAATCTTCGTGCCTTCTACCAGTTTCAGATCCACGTCCACGGTCTTAAGGTCGGCTCCTGTGATGAGAACAAACTTGCCGTCGATCAGAAAATTGCTCGTCGACTTAGCCGGAAGTTCAGCACACCTGAGGGTGATTGTGCCTTCTGACGGATTGTCATTGACTGTCATCTGAAAAAATCCGTCGAAGAATTCCTCCAGCGGCAACTGATTGCCTTCATTTGTCGTCAGGGTAATCTTTGACTGTTTCTCGTCGATTGACAGGATGGTTCTTCCTGGAAGTCTGAAGAAGATATCTGTTTCCAGTCCAGGCTGCTTCGTCATGGAGAGCCCCTGACCAAACTGAGACTCCGGATCCTTCTTCCCGACGCTGAATCCCGCGATTTCAACATGCGTCTTTTCCTGTGCCGAGAGAATCTCGCCAGTAACGACGACAGAGGTCAGCAGAATGATGAGCGATTTCATAGATCGGCACATCGTTATTACCTTTCAAAAAACGGTGGTCAGCAGAGATCCGGGAAGCTTATGTTGATCAATGCTCGAGGGCGTAACTCTTTTGGGGCTGCCTTACCGATCGAAGCCTTAGCGTTGCTACGGCCAGATTTCCCCAAAGATTATGATCTCTGCGCGTAAAGATCGATTTTTTCGCAGTTGCAGGATACCTTAAGAGGATGTTTGATCGCACCCAATTCTCTGTCCCTGATTGCAGTCGTCAGGAATCCTGCTGTTATGCCCACTGTTCCCGAACCTTCTGGATCAGAATCGACACTGGCAGTTCGGCATTGGCTGGAACGTCACAAAGCCGGAGATACTGCGGCTCGGCAGGAACTCCTTGATATCTCCATGCGTCGACTGCGCTTACTGTCGCGTCGAATTCTGAGTGACATTCCGGCTGTTCGTAGTTTTGAAGAGACCGACGATCTGCTGCAAAATTCGATTGTACGACTGTGGAAGTATCTCTCGAGCCATCAGCCGGAAACGTCGGTCGACTACTTCCGTCTCGCCGCCTGTCTGATTCGCCGTGAGCTGATTGATCTGTCGCGATTTCATTTCGGGCAGCGACACTCCCATCGCGAGGCCGATTCAACAGCTTCATCCCTCGGTGAACCCGTAAGTCCGGCCGCGGTACCGAACAATGATGATACCTTTGATCCTCAGAAACTAAGTCAGTGGACCGAGTTTCATGAGTACGTAGAGGGTCTGCCGGAAGATGATCGATTGCTGTTTGATTTGCTTTGGTATCAGGGCCTGACGATGTCTGAGACATCTGAACTTCTGGCGATTCCTTTGCGAACCCTGGGGCGTCGCTGGAAGACGGTCCGAATTCGGCTTTACCGTGACCTTTTAAGTGAGTCAGGCGACTCGGAAATTTAGATGTCCCGGCACTTCAGAATGTTGGAGATTTTTGGCCGACTCTACGCCTGATCTTCGATCTGCAGACTGTAGTGAAGTTACACCCGTTTTTGGATGCTCCATCGCCAACGTGGAGTTTAGCTTTTTGACATGACGACTCTTGACGATCTCCTTTGCCTTTGGGAAGAAAATCGTGAAGCGGGAATCCCTGTTTCTCCGGAAGATCTGTGCGCTGAAATGCCGGAACTGCTGCAGGAACTCAAATGGACCATTCGTGCCCTGGAGGCTGTTGAATCTCGGTTTGGGGTGATCTCGACTCAGCAGGAGCAGGTGCGTGGGGCTGAGGTGCCGTCACATCGTTTAGAGCAGTCTGATACTGTTCTTGTTTCGTCCGAGTACAGGATTGAAGAGCTGCATGCCTCCGGGGGGCTTGGTAGTGTCTATATAGCTACCGACCCGGTGTTAAATCGCAAAGTTGCGATCAAGTTTCCTCGGTGGAAGAATCTGACTGCTGAGCAGTCTGCCAGGTTTGAGCGGGAAGCGAGGGTCACCGGACGTCTTGACCATCCCGGCATCATTCCTGTGCATGCTCTCAAATCGAATCAAACGGACCGTCCCTGTTATGTCATGCGCTTTGTTGATGGTGAAACGCTGCAAGCTCGTATTCAGGCACTGCATGCCGGGACTCTGGATTCGAAACCTGCCTCCTTCTATGAGTCACACGAGTTTCGTCAGTTGCTGCAGAACCTGGTGACTGTTTGCAATATTGTCGCCTACGCACATGGGCAGGGAGTGATTCATCGCGATATCAAGCCAGCCAATATCATTCTGGGACCTTTTGGAGAAGTTCTGTTATTGGACTGGGGATTGGCAAAAGTTCCAGGCGAAAAATCGGACGATCCGGCATTGGTTGTGACAGATGCTTCTGACGGCGAATGTTTTGCAACACATGATGGGCAGGTTCTTGGGACACCTGCATTTGCCAGCCCCGAACAACTGCTTGGGCACACAGAAGACGTCACTGTCGTGTCAGATGTGTATGCACTTGGAGCTACTTTGTTTGCGTTGCTGACGGGATCATATTCAATCGGAAAGAGTGCGTTTCATGAGCATCTGGATCGACTGAAGCAGGGACAACGCTTTTCATCGCATGAAGTGAATCCTGCGATCCCGGATGCTCTGGAGGCAATCTGTTGCCATGCGATGGAGATCCGTCGGGCAGATCGTTATGTCTCGGCTGTTTCTATGGCTCAGGATATTGAGCGATATCTTGCAGGAGAGTCAGTCAGTGTCTGCCGTGACTCGTTTTTTGTCAGGCTGGGGCGCTGGATTCGCCGCCGGCCCGGACTTGCTGCTGCCTCGGCGACAGGAGTGTTGATTGCTTCACTGGCAGGAGCAGCAGGAGCCGTCGTTCTGGGGCAGAAGAATCAGGAACTTCAGTCGAACAATGAGAAGCTTGAATTGGCGATGGAGGATTCTCGTTCCGCTAATGTTCAGACTCTTCAGGCTTTGAGGAC
>CANHVD010000786.1 GCA_947463775.1 Planctomycetaceae bacterium
AAGTCAGATAACGGCAACGGAAACACGGAGTCGAGGGCTGGCGTTTTCGAGTGTCCGTCTGAAGCAGGCAAGAGATGTATCCAAACATCAAAGTGCAAATAAGCATCGAGTGCAGAGAAAAGTCGACTGTGGTTTCCAGTGCACTTCGCCTGCATACGTCCCGATCGTAACAGGCTTCAATGAATCTCGGCAAGGCTTGAGGGATCAGCATTTGACATTGATCAATCAACGATCCCTTCTTGCCTCAGAACCATCATCGCGGCGTCACAGGCCGATTCACCAGACGACCCCGTCTCGATTCGATGATGAAAACGCTCCGTCTGTTCCGATGCTGGTTGCCAGCGTGAACTAACCAGTTGATAGACCGACCAGTCTGCATCAGATGCATCACCATGGCGTGCATCAATGCGTTGCCTGGTGATCTCCGCTGGCGCCGTGCATTCAAGCCATATCGCCCGAGATCCACAATCGATCGCCAACTGGAGAAAAGTCTGGCGATCCTGATCACGCTGGAATGTCGCGTCAATGATCACGCGTTTCCCGGCTTGAAGCAATCGACCAGCCCGGTGCAGACATTCATCATAGATACGTTGAGTTCTGTCAGATGTGTACAACGAACCTGTCTGCTCTGAGCTTTCGGCGGTAAAGATTTGCTTGCGAATCACATCGGAGCGAATGACTTCGAAGTGTGCTTGCTCCGCCAGCGATCGAGCTAGTGTTGACTTCCCGGTTCCGGGCAGCCCCGACACAAGCACCAATGCAGGACGCCGGCCCGGTGTTTCCAGTTCAGACAGACACCATAACCAATGAGATCGGGATCGCGCCAGTCCCTTGTTGCGGTCAACCTCAGGAACTTCTGACTCGGTCGCCAGGATCGCCGCAACTTTCGCGCGCACTGCAGATCGATAGGCGGCAAAGAGCGGAAGAACATCCCGGCCTGTCGAGTCACCCGATTCTGTGAAGTATGCGTCAGCAAATGCCTCAGCCAGATCGCGTCGCCCCACGAACGATAACTCCATCGTCATGAATGCGATGTCGGCCACCACGTCGATCAGTCTAAGGCCGGGATCGAATTCAATCCCATCGAGAATCACGATATCTCCAGGCGGCGATGACTCCGGAAAATAGAAGACGTGTTCAAGCCGCAGATCGCCATGTACGTCTCGGACCAAACCTTGCTTCGCTCGCTGGAGCAAAAGATCACCGCGACGGTCCAGCCACTGATCGGAGAGGAGTCGAATTCTTTCCATCACTTCACGATCGACAATGCCGCCCGGGAGTTGTTCCGCGAACTGCCAATTGTCATTCAACTGAGAGCGAAACGTCGTAACCGCGTTTGCTGCGTCATTGCCGGACGCAGGAGTTGATGTTCGATGAATCTCGGCAATACGACGAGCAACCCGTTCACAGTCGTGTTTGGTGAGGTCGCCTCGATTCAGACGAGACCGCAGAGTCACGTCTTCCGGCAGACGCCGCATCTTGACCGCCCAGTCTGCGACCGGCCCATCGCCCTCAAATCGATACCCGTCAGCATCAATCGTGATCGGCACAACACCCAGATAGATCCCCGGAGCCCAGGGACTGTTGATGCGAACTTCCTCCTCGCAGAAGTGGTGTCGCAGCTCCACGGTTGAGAAATCAAGGAACGGAAGTTTGACTGGTTTCTTCACTTTGTAGACGACGTCATCCCCGAGAAAAACCTCGGAGATATGTGTTTGCCGCACCTCGACGGAATCAACCGAGACTGGAAATGCCTGCTTCCTTGATAATGAACTGACGATGTCGGCACCTGCGGCGGGAAGATGCGAAGGTGTTGTGTTCTCATCGGGTTTCGTCATTTCTTGCTCCCTGCACAGTCCATCAAAACGCAAACCGAGAATGAACTATCTCCCCTTCTTACAAAGTGACGCCCCAAAAACATACTCGCCGTCTCACAATTCTCTCCGCGTCTCAACGGCAATTGTTCTCCGAAATCCAAATCGTCGCTGTGGCCGCTCTCCGACCTGGGCACCGCTATTCGGCAGCAGGCTCAAAACGCTTTGCAGACGCATGCGGCCAGCATTAGTCGTCTTCTATGATTGAGTTTCCGGCCGCAGGATGCCAGACCATTTTGCCCCACTGATGCCGTGCCGAAATACTTCAGGTCTGGCAGCGACAAGCTTCCACCCAAACAGGCACTGGATCGTCGCTAGTTCGAGTATTCATGACGCCGCTCGGTCGCCCTGATCGCCGAGATTCTTCGCCAAACCTTCACACTGAGGAGGAGCTCGGTTCTTAGTGAAAATGGCTGAAAACGGCCAGGTTTTCTGTTTTTTTGAGAGTCTCAAAAAGATCTTCATTTTGTTGAGCCCTGTGCGACCTGGAATCACATGTCAGGACCAGAGGAACTGCATTAAGCGATTCTCAGAATTGTCACACCACGGGAAGCGACAACACAATGGACAACTCCAGGCTCGAAATCGATTTCGGAACCTCACAGTTGAAGAGGCCATCGTCTGTAACAGTACCGGTGAACGGTCAGCGACTGCAGACGCTCAGACAATCAGCCGGGTTGACGCAGGAAGAGTTAGCGGAGAAGGCTGGTTACAGTGATCGTTTGATCAGAAAAGCGGAAGCCTCCGGTCCACTAAGAAAATCGACCATCGCGGACCTCGCGGAAGCCTTGAGTACCACTTTACAGAAGGTGACATCTGATGATCTGGTGTTTTCGCGCGACTTGATCGCCAGCGACATCGCCGCCTTTATTCTGAACGGCAGTCTCTCGCCTCCCGATGCACTGAGCGATCTGCTTCATCCCCGGTTTATAATTCGGGTTGCGGGTCAGGACTTAGGGATTCCCTTCGCAGGCGTCATGAAAGGAGCGGGTGCCTGCGAGTCGTTTCGTGATCAATTGAACGCCACTTTCAGGCTCGTCCGTTTTCTGCCCGAGCAGACTCAGTGTTTTGTCGCCACTCACGAGACGTGTGTTCAGGCAGCGACTCTCATGAAATCCTGTTCCCCAACGGGATCTGTCGAGCTGGCATTAGAGATCTGGTGGTTCATTAAAATCCACTTCGAGGCCAACCGCCTGGTCAGTATGGAAATGCTTTACGACACCGGCAATGTCTGTCGACTACTTGGATGTTTCCAGAAATGAATTGTGGAGTAGCGGCGAGATTTTTCAACGTCTCGGTCGTGTTCCTGTTGCAGCAGAGACTCGTCGCCGATGCTAGGTTGATAGTCGCACCCAACTTGTCTCCAGTCCACCCGCTTTGAAAGCGATGCGTTGTTTTCCTTCGGG
>CANHVD010000787.1 GCA_947463775.1 Planctomycetaceae bacterium
GACCCCAGGCTTTGCTGTGAAACCCCGTTGGGGTTCTGGACATTCCCTGTTCCGGTACTTGGACTGCGCCGCAAGGCGGCGACCCAAGGCTTTGTTGCATAACCCGTAGCGGGTTGAATCGCAGAATTCCTCGCGTTGGATTCTTCAGGGTCGCAAACACAATGCGCTTATTCCTCGCTAGGAAATTTGAGTAACGATGACCTCGGCAAGGAGGACCTACCCGAATTCCACAAGTGATTTTGCACCTGATTCGTCGATCGATACGATTCTGCCCCACACAACGCTCAATCCCGCCGTGAGGTTTCCCAATGACGCGACCTACCACCTTTATCGCTCTGATTGTTTTAACGCTGAGCTCAGCTGCGTTTACAAATGCCGACGGCATTCAGGACAACATCCCTGAAAACGTCCGACGTGTTCCAGAACTGGGTGTGCCAGTGCCGGACGATCGAGCAGCCTCAATGCGAACGTCGCTGGGCCAGCTTCAAGAGAAGATCGCTGCAATCAACGCGGGCAAGGATGTTTCGGCGAAGTCGCTGCTCCCTGATGTGATGATCTTCGAACGAGCCGTCCGGTGTGCTCTGGACTATCAGGAATTCTTCGACGTCAAGGACCTCGACAAGGCCGATGCTCTGCTGCTGGAAGGTATCAAGCGAGCCGACCAGTTGCTGGCTGGTAAGCCTGAATGGATTACTCAAAAGGGTCTTGTCGTGCGAGGCTACATCAGCCGCATCGACAACACCGTACAACCGTATGGCCTGGTGATTCCACCAACGTATGCCATCGATCACAGCGTGCCGACGCGCTGCGACATCTGGTTTCACGGGCGAGGCGAAAAGCTCAGCGAAGTGAATTTCCTGTGGGATCGCATGAAGAACCCCGGTGAGTTTACGCCGGACCACACGATCATGCTGCATCCTTACGGCCGCTACTGCAACGCGTTCAAGTTCGCTGGCGAAGTCGATGTGCTGGAAGCTCTGGAGGATGTTCAGAAGCATTACCGAATCGACGAAGACCGCATCAGCGTTCGAGGCTTCTCCATGGGCGGCGCGGCCTGCTGGCAGTTCGCGACGCACTACGCCGACCGCTGGTTCGCAGCCAATCCCGGTGCGGGATTTTCCGAGACTCCTCAGTTCCTGAAAGTGTTCCAGAAAGAAGAGCTGAAGCCCATGCCTTGGGAACAGACTCTCTGGAATCTCTACGACTGCGATAAGTGGGCTCTGAACCTGACTCACTGCCCGACGATCGCATACAGTGGTGAGAACGATTCACAAAAGCAGGCGGCGGATGTGATGGAGAAAGCGCTGGCGGAGCGTCAGATTTTCTTAAGGCACATCATTGGGGCAGGGATGGGGCATCGCTTTGACGCAAGCTCGAAGAATCTCATCGAACAAAGTCTCGCATCGATTGCCAAGAGTGGACGCCAGCCAAACCCAGAGATCATTCATGTCTCCACGACCACTCTGAAGTACAACAGCACGCACGCAGCAACGATCGACGGCCTTATTGAACACTGGAAGCCCGCGTACCTTACCGTCTGGTGCAAAGAAAGCGGGATCGCCGGCTCGCGGGAGCCTCAGATTCAAATCTCAACAGAAAACGTCTCAGGGTTCTCGATCGAGTATCTGGCAGAACATTTCCCGCCTTTTGCGCGACGTTACATCCATGAACGGCAACCGATGGTAAATGGAATTAAAGTGACGGTTTTAAGGAGTGAAGATTTAAGAAAGTCGGCAGAAATCGGTTCCGTTGATAAGGTCGAATCCTTGGCTCCCGCGAAGCCGCTTTCCGACGATTCAATCCGCTTCAGTTATCACTTCGACGAAAAGTCTGGTTGGAAAAGCGGCCCCGCGCCAGACGGCCTCCGCAAACGCCACAACCTCCAGGGCCCGATCGACGATGCGCTCATGGATTCCTTTATCTTCGTTCGCCCCACTGGAACGGCCGCCAATGAAGCGGTTGGCAAGTGGGCGGAGGCCGAGTTGACTCGAGCCATCGAACACTGGCGACGACATTTCCGAGGCGATGCGCGAGTTGTCAACGATGTGGATCTGACCGATGAGATGATCCAATCATCAAACATCGTGCTGTGGGGTGATCCGAAGTCGAACAGCGTGCTGGCTAAGATTGCCGACAAGCTGCCGATCCAATGGACGGCCGACAAAGTCACCGTCGGCGAGAAATCCTACGACGCTAAGAATCACGCTCCGATTCTGATTCATCCCAACCCGCTGAATCTGAACCGTTACGTCGTGCTCAACAGCAGCTTCACCTTCCGAGATTACGCGTACCTCAACAACGCTCGCCAGGTTCCTATGCTGCCCGACTGGGCTGTTATTGACCTCAACACTCCACCGAACGCCATCTGGCCCGGCAAAGTCGTCGATGCCAACTTCTTTGATGAACAGTGGAAGCTAAAACCCTGACGCAGAAATAGTCCCGTCGGCGGAGCGACGGGCGTACCGTACACCCGTCGCTCCGCCGACGGGATTCTCCCCCACCACTTTCCGCGAGGAATCCAAACCCATGCGAACCCTGTTACTCACCGCGATTGCCGCCCTGTTCATCGGCAGCTCGTCATTACACGCCGCCGAACCCATGAAGGCCCTGATCGTTGACGGCCAGAACAATCATGGCGTTTGGCCGACAACCACGAAGATGATGAAAGCTTATCTCGAACAAACAAAGCTCTTCACCGTCGATGTCGCAACGGCCGCACCCAAAGGAACCGATCCCAATTTCAAGCCTGACTTCAGCAAGTACTCGGTTGTCATCAGCAACTTCGGTCACGGTGCTGCTCCATGGCCTGAGGAAACTCAGAAGGCCTTCGAAACCTTTGTCAGCAATGGTGGCGGTTTCGTCGTTGTTCACGCCGCCGATAATTCATTCCCGGAATGGCCTGCGTATAACGAAATGATCGGACTCGGCGGCTGGGGTGGTCGAACAGAAAAAGACGGACCGTACGTCTACGTCAACGCTGAAGGCAAAGTTGTTCGAGATGAAACGCCCGGCAACGGCGGCAACCATGGAGCTCAATGGGAGTTCCCCGTTGTCATTCGCGATCGCGAACATCCGATCGTAAAGGACATGCCTGTCGAATGGCTGCACGCCAAGGATGAACTCTACGACAAACTTCGCGGCCCGGCGAAAAACATGCAGGTTCTGGCCACCGCGGAATCACAAGTCACCGGTCGTCATGAGCCGATGATCTTTACGATCAGTTATGGCAAAGGTCGAGTCTTCCATACTCCGATGGGGCATGCAGAATACTCAC
>CANHVD010000788.1 GCA_947463775.1 Planctomycetaceae bacterium
AAGAGTCAGACGCCGATCATCGTTTAACTGGGCAGCGCCATATTGCCCCCTCTCCCCCAATTTCTTGCGGATGCAGCGGGGTGTCACATGTTAGCGTTCATGCAAAAATTGGGGGAGAGGGCCGGGGTGAGGGGGCCGTTTCAGCACGCTGCGTTTTACGAAAGCCCCCTCATCCGGCCTATCGGCCACCTTCTCCCCCGCGGGGGAGAAGAGACTTCGTTCAGGCGGCAAAAATTGATCGAAAGGCAACTTCGGTGATTCCGACTCATTAAACATGGCGATGGCCTGTTAAGCAAAGTGCCCGACGGAACTCCACCCTGATCCATCATGGTTCAGGCTCATCACATCATTCAGGCCGAAGCCATTCCAGACGCACAAACTCGGGAGCAGGTCCGCGCCATTGAGAGGATTGCTTCCCACGGCCATCTTTGAAGCCTGCACACATCCCAAGCAGATCCAGTTGAGACCATGACTTCAGTGGACCGTCACCGTCCTTCAAACTTTGAAAGTCACTCAACTCGAAAACAATTTCCTGCTTCTCTGCACTGCCCTGAATTTCTCGAGTACACACAAATGTTCTTCGGGGACCTCGGTAACTTCTCCATTCGTTCTCGACCAGCACGATAGAAAAATGATTTGTCTCTGGCATCTTTAAAGTTAAACAGAGCTTATCACCGTCAACACCTCGCCAGATCGGATCGCTCACTTTGCGCGTCCAAAGTTCCCGGAGACTGACATGCCCACCGTTGAGTTCATACCAATCTCTAAGTCCGTTTGAGAAATCATCGATGACGTTCCCGGCTGAGACCGTAATTGAGGGCTTCTCATTCTGCAGCGTCTGCGGTGCAATTGTGTGAAACTTGCTGCTCAGGCAAAACTGTCGGATCGGCTCACTCATCCCCGGAGTCTGCTTCATCGACTCGTCCTTCGGTAATCTGCAGTACACATTACTGAAGGCAAACAGCGGAAGATCCAGCGAGTGTAAAGGCAACTGTGCTTCAAAGGCGTCGCCATTGCGAATCACCTCCGCACTCCGCCAGAACCGTGCTCGAGGATCGGGATCCACACTGTAGAAAATCTCGCATCGTTCGACCGGCCATGAGTGATCCGGAGTTACCCGGATCGAAGGTACATTTTGAGCCCGCAGGGTCAGTTTGGTTTCCGGAGTCTCCGGAAGTGCGGGAGCATCTTTCAGATAATGGTCCAGCCACAACAGCATGGTCACGGCGACTTCGGGCGAGAGTCGATGATTGTGATGCGGTGTCCAGGCGTAACGGATCGGCTGATTCGGAATCAACTCGTTGGTTCGATAAACATCGTCCAGCCAGCCATGAAAATCATTCGTTGCGCTGCGATGCAAAACAGGACACTGAATCAATGGGGCATAGCTTTCAAAGCTGAGCGTTCGACGAAAGACATCGAGATCTCCGCGAACATAATCCTGCTGACCCACGCCTCCATCAAGAAACTCATGCTTCTCCCAACGCCATCCCTGACCTCCGACGGCTGGGACAGCAACTTTCACGCGTCGATCCGTGCCGGCCACATACATGGTGAGATTACCTCCCATCGAAAAGCCATGCACTCCCAGTCGCTCCGGGTCAACTTCCGGCTGCTGTTCCAGAAACGTCAGGCCTCGACGGCATCCCAGAGTCAAGAGGTACCAATTGTTGTTCTTCGGATGCTCAACGTCTTCAAAGTATTGTTTTGGGCCAGGCAACATGCTGGAGTAACTGGCGACGTTGAGCTGCGTCGGATCGACCGCTCCCCAGTCCGTGTTTGGGTCGTTTTCCTTTGCCCCTTCGACAGAGTTGATCGGAGCCTGGCCATTTCCCGAGCCGCCCCAGTTCACCGACAGCCCTGCGTATCCGCGAGCAACCAGAAGCTTGACTTCGCTGAGCGATCCACGCTGACCACCACCATGAATATGCATCACTCCGGGGAATTTCTGATCGGAAGTCTTCGGAAACCCATAGATCGCCGTCATTCGAGCTGGCTGGCCCTTGAACGTCCCGACGAGAAATCGGACATGGCGAAAGACACCATCGTCTTCCTGCCATTCACGAATAATCTCCGTCTCAAGAGGATCCTGTCGAGGGTCAAAGTCGGCCCACAACTCCTGAACGCTTGCGGGCTGTTGAGCAATCGTGGGCGGGCACACGATCAACGAAAGAAACGCGGATAACAGAAGTCGACGCATGGGAATTCTTTCGCTCTCAATTGTTCGTTGGCCAAAGAAGAAGTCGTGAAGGTAGCTACTGAGTTCATGAGGATCCGAACATGGCGAAAACGATCTGTTCAATTTTTCACGGACCGTAACACTCGTCGACACGCTTTCACTTACGTACTCTAATCAACGCGGGCACAAGACGATGAGTTTCGATGCCGTTCGAGTAAAAAGTTTTGTCACACGCTGACTGATTCAATTTGCCGCTCTGTACTTTCGGAAGTGGAACATGCTACGCCGACAATTCCTTCGCTCTTCTGCCGCAGGACTTTTCACAATCACCGGAGCCCGGTTCTTGTCTGCTCAGGAATCCCGAGCCCCTCATATCCTGCTGAGGTCTTCGTGGCAGGTCGTGAACATCGGCGACATCGCGCACACGCCAGGCGTATTGGCACTGATTGAAAAGTATATCCCGGAAGCTGAAGTCATCCTGTGGGCCTCCGGTGATTTAAGCGCTGAGGTTGCGGCGTTGGAACATCACCGTTTTCCGAAACTGAAGATCGTCAAAGGGACCATCAAGGCTGACAGTTCTGCTTCGAACCCCGAACTTGCCGAAGCCATTGCATGGTCGGACTTTCTGCTGCACGGTTCCGGCCCCTCACTGGTCGCCGCGAAGGATGTGGCTGCGTACGTCAAACATACCGGCAAGCCTTTCGGTGTCTATGGCATTACACACGGCTCGTTTCTGTCCGGTGATGACAAGTCACTGCTCAGCAAAGCACAGTTCGTCTACTTTCGGGACTCGGTATCGCTCGCGCGAGCAAAAGAAGAAGGCGTGGCCTGCCCGGTTATGGAGTTCGCACCGGACGGAGCATTCGCGTGCGATCTGAGAGATGACGTACAGGCCATAGAGTTCCTTCAGGCCAATCGACTCGAGGAGGGAAAGTTTCTCTGCTGCCTGTCTCGCCTGAGATACACGCCCTACTGGAGCATCCCCGGCAGCAAACGTCCGTATGACGAAAAACGTCACGCCCGCAATGAAGCCATGAAGGAGCATGATCACGCTCCGATACGAGAAGCGATTATCTCCGTCAT
>CANHVD010000789.1 GCA_947463775.1 Planctomycetaceae bacterium
ATTATTGATCAGGGGCAATGCCATGCAGATCCGTTCCCTGTTATTGCAAATACCAATCACAATGTTGATTTCTGTATTCGTCATCATCGCGCATGTGGCTGGCGAGTTCTCTTCTCCGCTGACGATTGACTTCAGAAGCATCACGTTCGCCGATTCCTATCGTGTTTGTACGTGTCACCTGCTGCACTGGTCCTCGAACCACCTGCTGTGGGATCTGGCGATGTTCACAACGCTCGGGGCCATTGCCGAAGTGAACATGTCGCGACATTACAGATGGACTCTGTTTCTGTCGGCTTTGCTGATACCGGCAGGCGTCATGCTACGTCATCCTGAAATGGAAACCTACCGAGGCCTCAGCGGCATCGATACTGCTCTCTTCGGACTCATAGTCGCTGATCTGCTCGGCCGCCGACTCGTGGAATGCAACTGGAAGTCGGCCTTCTGGTTCACCTTGCTGCTCGTTGGTCTACTGGCAAAGATGTTGGCAGAAACTCTTGCCGGGACGAACATCTTTGTCAGCGACACATCTTTCGTGCCCTTACCGATTGCCCATCTCATCGGCGCCGTGATTGGCCTGACGATTGGTTTCGGAAGTTACATAATGCTCCCGAGGAAGTGCAATGCTTTCGTGAATTCAGAAAGGGACATTGTGCTTGAAGCATAAGTGGAGATTACCAATTAACGTACAACCACGATGCGCGATCTGTGGGCAATGAACCAAACCAGCTCCGGGGTGGTTGGCAACGCCGCGGGCAATGCCCCCGGTCAGACGAGATTCGGTGCCCACACGAACAACCGCTGGCGAACGCAAAGTTAACAACGTCCGGTTGATTGGATGACGACGTCTATTCGACCGCGCAATCGATTCATTGCTGACAGTTGAAACACTGGAGCTGCCTCATCCCGAATATTCCACCGAGCGAGGTTCCAGGATCCAACTCCTTGCCGTTTCATTTCGCAAGATCCACCTGGGTTCTCTGCTGGTGACGCGAAAGTCTATCACTACGTTAGTATCAATGCTCTGATTGACTGATCCAAGTGAAACAATCCAAGATGGCTGGCACCCGTGTCTGGCACTGCGATGCGGCTGGTGGCACCAATCCGGCCGGGCAGATCATGTGCCGACCAATGTAGCCATCTCGCTCCGCGAGATGAGCCTTGTACGATGCAGGTGGCACAGCCAAAATCAGCTGCCATTTTCAAACAGCATTGATGAAGTTGTGCTGAAGATCGGCCCGGAGTTTCCTTCTCAATGGGCCAGCTGCAAGGACACGTCTCGACGGAGCGAGACGGCTACTTTGGGAACGGCTTAACGTCGATCTGCAGTTCTAACAGGGTGGCATTTCTACGAAGTGGGCGTGTGCAGGCACAAGAAATCTCCGTGAGGATTTTCCTATGCAAGCCAGCTTGTTATCAAAATTTAGCGGCCTCATTACTGCTTCAGGTTGCTCCGCAACACAGCCCATCCACGCCGTGCCGGCAAGGCGATTACCGAAACGAAGAGTATGTCGCGGCGAAGCTGGATCCAGCTCTACTCAGGATTTGGAGGCCATAACCTCTCCATCAGGGCGTTTCGAATACTCGTGGCATCGGCATTGATGCTCCTGAGCAACAGATGCCAGAAGGCATCATCTCTGCGGGTTCTTGCCCGGAACTGTGCCGCATTGCCAACGCGATCGCTGATTCGCGCATTCAACAAATCGTCACGATTGGGAAGTTGTGAATCACGGCGGACAAACATGGTTGAACATAGACGGCTCCAGAGGGAATTGATTGCCGCACTGAAGAGGTGACGTAGGGATATGTGGGTGTAATGCCAGGCGAACTCAAGCAGCTAAGACGACGGGATTTATGAACCACTTCAGCAGAAACCGAGCCTCCGTCCAAAGAATTCGCACTGGCGCCGCTCATGTGTTGATCACTGCAATGATGATTGTGTTCCTGATCGCCGCTGCAATTACGGTGGACTTTGCCTACATGCAACTGGTCCGAACGGAATTGCGAACGTCGACCGACGCGGCAGCGAAGGCCGGTGCAGAATCTCTGGCAAGAACTCAGGATGGAAATGCGGCCATCGCAGCAGCCATCGCTGTCGCTCGCGCCAACAAAGTCGGCCAGAAGCCCTATACGATTACTTCCGGGGATGTCCTTTTGGGACGCGTTGTGCCGCAGTCCAACGGGGCCTGGGGATTTAGTCAGGGAGCGACTCCCTTTAACGCGGTGAGAGTCAATGGACGCGTCGGACAAGGGGGCAGTTTTCAGGCGCTGCCATTGTTGTTTAGTTCGAACCTGGGCCACGGGCCGTTTTCAACACACACTTTTGCCACGGCCGGACAGGCTGAAGTGGAAGTGTGTTTGTGCCTGGACCGATCGGGATCGATGACAGAATGGATCTCTCGCACCACGACTCGCTGGCAAGCTTTGAACTCGGCCATTTCAATTTTTCTGACGGAAGCCGGCAGGGTTGCAACTCCGCCACGAACAGCACTTGTGACCTGGTCCAGCAGTGCCAGTCTGGACTTTGCTCTGCCTTCCCCTGTCGGCTACTTCTGGGATTCGAATAAATCCTCGGTTCAGACGACGCTCAGCAGAATCTCACCAAACGGAATGACCAATCCGTCGTCAGGGCTCGATATCGCGATGAACACTCTTCTGGGAACTAATGGTCGTGGTTACAGCAACAAGGTGATCATCCTGTTAACGGACGGCGAAGCGAACACAGGCCCTGACGCCCGCACGAGAGCGGCGACCGCAAAGAACAACAAGATTCAGGTCCATTGCATCAGGATGATTCCACAGCGGACCAGTTTGCTGGATGATATCGCAAACACCACAGGCGGCGATTCGTACACAACGACCGACACAGCCGGGTTAGAAACCGCTTTTCGTGAAATCGCCCGCAACCTTCCGATCGCACTGGTGGAATAACCCAGGGGCTTTCGCACTGCATTGTGGAGCGAGCATATCCGGTGAAATCCCTTCGGATCGCAGGTTTGAACTGAGGATCGGCTCGGGGGGTTCCTCGGCGATCGGCTGGCGTCAAGGACACGTCTCGACGGAGCGATACGGCTACTTTGAAAATTGCTGGGGCAAATCGGCCCAGTTACAGTTTGTTACCACGGAAGACACGAAAGAATCGCATTGAGGTCATTTCGACACACGTCGTCTTTTCGTGTGTTTCGTGTGTTTCGTGGTGAACTCAACTTTCTGACGAAGGCGTATCGCGAAGTCAGGCACGAATGCTCAACACGCATCATCG
>CANHVD010000790.1 GCA_947463775.1 Planctomycetaceae bacterium
TCATCGAGAGAGTTCTCTTGTCTGAGGGTGAAGCGAGTGGCGTGGTTCGGTGTGGGCACAGTGTCACGAGAATTCAGTGTTGTCGCAACCATGAAAATCGTCGATCCAGAGGCTTTTCTGGCGATCATTGCGCCTCGCAACACGCTCCGCCCTATTTACCTTTGAGCAATTGCAGGACGACTTCTATCGGAATCGCCAGCGATGATTCGCGTGCTCGCCTCGCAATGTTGACGCCGATAACTCGTCCCTCGCTGTCGATGAGCGGACCACCGCAGTGACTCGGTGCCAGTTCAATGTCGTGCTGCAGAATGTCAGCAAATCCACTACGGCGCTCACTGACGATTCCCGAACGGCCGTCCAGGAACTCAGTTCGCTCAAATCGCTCGGCGGGATCATGCTGGAGGCGTGCGAAATTGGTCGATGACTTTTCGACGATTCGAAATTGAAACTGCAGCCAGTCGCCAGGCTGATGTTCACTTAAGAGTTCGCCGACATTGTCCAGAGATTTGACCGGCTGACCGTTGATCGAGTCGATAAGACAAGTCTTTGACAACCCTGCAACAGATGCCGTACTGTTCGGAGCCACCTCTTTGACTCGCACTGCGCGGGATGTTTCATCGACATCTAAAACGGCACCCAGTTTTCCATTGAGGCGAGGTTCGTTGTGACGACGGCGAGTTATCAAGCCAACCCGCACTGGCTCGCTCTTCTCGGACGCTGCAAACACGAGTGAAAATTCAGCGGCTGAAACCACGGGTTGCGAAACAAGCGACGTGGCTGCCCGACGAGGAATTTGCAGCTTTAAGATGGCAAGATCCAACGCAACATTCGTCATCGCAATCTCTGCGACACCTGGATCACCTTCTTGAAATCGGCAGTCGATCATTTCGTGGGGTGTTAGTTCACTCAGCTTTGTGGCAACGTACTCCGAGTTCAATAACGTACCGAGGATCAGTGGAGCGGCCTCGCCATCTGGCGTGGATTTCCCCTGGAAGATCTCCACTCTTCGCAATTGCATCGTCGTCGTCACGGCACGATTTGCTTTTGGCAGTGTGGCTGCGAAACCGCTCTCCGTTGATGATTCAACGGAAGCCATTTTTTGTAGATCCAGAATAGACTTCACGGCGTCTTTTGTATGCTCCAGAGGAAGATGGTGATTCGACTCACGGCTTAATCCGATCTGCCGATGCAGTCCGATCAGTTGTCCTTGATGATTCACCAGAGGACCTCCTGAATCGCCCGCTGTCAACGTGCAGGATGAACGCAGAGTTGTGGGTTCAACCGCGAGCAACTCACCAAGGCGAATAACAGGTCGCAATCCATCAGGTTCTCGCCCCGGACATCCGGCGGCCAGGACCAAAGCTGTTTTTCGAAGTACCCCGGCTGGAGCGATCGAAATCGGGGACAATGCGGGCCGCGCTGAATTCTCCGCAAGCTTCAGCACAGCAACATCCAGAGCGTTGTCGCGAAGGATGATTTCCGCTTCAGCTGTTGCTCCGTCGTGAAAAACAATGGCAGCCGTGCGACTTTCTCCATGAAGCCCATGAGCGACCGTCAGGATGTGACCCGCCGAGGAAACAATGACTCCGGACGACCGATCGTTGTTCGACACAATTCGGACCGTGGCGTTTTGAAGCTTCTGGCAGATTTTTGCCGTTGCCTCATGTTGCATTAGCTCTGTGACCTGCGCTTCTGCGACGAGACAACACGCAGACAGCAGTCCAACCATCGCGAAGATTGGGGTCAACGGCATGTTGCGTTTGGCTGTAGAGCAGTGACGTAAAAATTGCGGAGTCATTACTTCGCGGCCGTCACGGTCAAATCGCCGGCCAGTCGCACGAACAATCGTTCCAGCAAGAGTGCCGGATCAACTCGACTGCCACCTTTCATTTCCGAATCTGCTTCCACCAGCAACTGCAGGATCCTGCTGGCGCGTTCAAATCCAATTCGACGCAGATACGCTTCAGCCTGACCGATCGCGTTGGAAAAAACTCCTGCCGCGGCGATGGCTTCGCGTAGCGGAGTTCCGGTTCTCGCTCGCTCCGTCGCTTCTGCGAATTTTCTAAAGACAAACGTGACACCTCCGAGGATTTTCTGAGGAGCCTCACCGGACTTCAGCAATTTATCAAGAGCTTCGATTGCGTGCCCGGGATGGCCATCGCGAACGGCATCGAGCATCACCCATGTCGTTTCTGTTCGCCAGCCGCCGACAACCTTCGGGACATCTTCCCGAGTAATCGTGTCAACATCTCCGACCAGTGCGGCCAACTTGGCGACTTCCTGTTCCAGAAGATTAAGACCATCCCCGGCCAATGCGATGATAAGAGCTGCAGATTCACGATCGAGCTGTTTGCCGTACTGATCCTTGGCCAACTTCTGCAACCATTTCTGCAGAGCAGCTCCGGTGAGTTCCGCACATTCCAAAGCCATCGCATGCTGCTCAACGAGCTTGAAAAGCTTCGTGTTCTTTGGCCAGCTCTTCACATCCAGAATCAGCATTGATCCTTTCGCTGGTTGGGTCACATATTTCTCAAGCACCGCACGATGCTTTGAAACGAACTCATCGGCATCCTCAATCATGACAATCCGCTGATCGCCAAACATGGAGACGGTTTTCAGTTCCGCCATCACATCGCGAATCTCGGCCTTGTCACCCACAAGACGAGTCAGGTTCAGCTCCGCATCATCACCGCTCGCCCCGGGAATTCGATGCAGGATCTCCTGACGAAAGTATCGCTCGGAGCCAAACATCACGAGCACGGATGTGGGCAGCGTTGGCGATTTTGCAGACAGGAATTCAGTCGCGTGCATGAGATCTGAGTTTTCAGAAGGTCAAAACGGCTACCAGACCCCCGTAGTGTGCAGAAGTCTGTCTCGTTTTTCTATGTCAGAGGGCTTCTGGTTGAAGTTGAATCCCTGACCGGTACCATTCCGGCACGAAATTGCGGTCGAAAGAACCGCTGATTGGCTCGTTGAACGGCCAGCCGCAGCCGACCATGTCAGCACGCGCCGACGCCTTAGGCCTGCCAACAAACTCTTCTTCATCTGAAATTCTGTGCTGGAACACTCATGTTTAATCGTACGCGTCTGATGGAACTGGTTCGGGAACGAGCCCTCAAGTTTGGTGATTTCACGTTGGCCTCTGGTAAGAAGTCAACGTATTACCTCGACGGCAAACAAGTCACACTCAGCGCCGAAGGATTGATGCAGATTTCTTATGGACTTCTGGAGCTCATGAAGGACGTGGA
>CANHVD010000791.1 GCA_947463775.1 Planctomycetaceae bacterium
CTTAGCCCGGTGGGGATTGAACACATTCGAGATCCGGAAACACTATGACGGAACCTTCTGATTCTCAGCATCGATTTATCCTTCCGGAAGGCTGCCAGGTCGTTGTGCTGCGAGAAGTCACGGGGCAGGGCTCTCGTGTTGTTCATCCTCGCGGTGCAGTTGCGATTGTGATCAAGTCGCCGGAAGATCGAAGCCATTCGTACCGAGTCCGATTTCCGGATGGCATGGAAGAGCCGGTTCGCGCCGATGATCTTATTGCTCTGGCCCATTACAAGAACGCGATTCTGAAGGGCAACGCATCGGGAGCCGAGGGAACAGACGGCGATTCACGCAGGCTGCTCGAAAGCAATCCATTATTCTCCCGAGTGATCCTGCGTTGTGTGATCGGTTCGCGAGCTTATGGCCTGGACGATGATGCCTCGGACACAGACTATCGAGGCGTATTTCTGCCCACGGCGGATATGCACTGGTCGCTCTACGGTGTGCCGGAAGTGATCGAATGCTATGACACTCAGGAACACTATTGGGAGCTGCAGCGTTTTCTGGTGCTGGCTCTGAAGTCGAATCCCAATGTGCTGGAGTGTCTTTACACGCCGTTGATCGAAAAGACGACCTCGATTGGTGAGGAGTTGCTGGGGATGAAAGAGGCGTTCCTGTCGCGGCTCGTGTATCAGACATACAATGGCTATGTGATGTCGCAGTTCAAGAAGATGCAGGCCGACATCCGCAACCAGGGCCAAGTCAAACCCAAGCATGTGATGCATCTGATTCGATTGCTGCTGGCGGGGATCCAGATTCTTCGAGAAGGGTTTGTCCCGATCCGTGTCTCGGCCTTTCGAGACGAGTTGTTAGCCATTCGTCGGGGCGAGATGCGGTGGGAAGAGTCAGAGGCCTGGCGTTTACGACTGCACAAAGAGTTCGATCAGGCGCTCAAGGAAACGAGCTTACCTGAGCGTCCGGATTACGAGCGAGCCAATGACTTTCTGGTTCGAGCTCGACGGGCTGCAATCGATACCTGACGATCACTTAAGAGGGGACGTTTTTCTGTTCCTGCTACCGTGTTCTCCTTGACGCCGCTGATGCGTGATTGGATTCGAAAGTCATCTTTCTGTCGTCTAATTTTTCGGTCGAGTTGTGGACCAAGACGTGAACGCGTCGACCGAAAGATTCTGGGACCGAAATACTTCAGGCACTAACAACGAATAGTCCGTCCGACGCCATTCGGGCGAGCTGATTCTTATTGGGTTTTCATAACCCGAAACGTCAGTGAGGGATAAAGGTTGCCGCGTTGTTCGAAAACAATCCCTCGCTGACGCAGCGGATCAGGATTAAGTCAACACGCTGATTCGAGGTTAAAACACGCGGTTTTCGCCGGAAAAATCTGCGTCTTGCGGCAATTGCCGGTTTCCCTGTAAAAGACGGTGTGAGAGTTCGCTGTGGCGGGCTCCCTTTGCGCTCCTTATTCCTTTCCCGCGAGAGCATGGATGCTTGGCTGGGTTCGAAAACGATTCTGTGCTGATCTCGCGATCGATTTGGGGACGACGTCCACTCAGATTGGTCTGCCGGGAGACGGAATCCGTATTGATGAACCTTCCGTCGTTGCTGTTCCGCGAGGGACTAACAGGGTTGTTGGACGAGGTGCCGCCGTTGGAAAACTGGCGTACCAGATGTTGGGCAGAACGCCGGAAGGAATCACGGCCGTTCGTCCTCTGAAGCACGGCGTCATCAGCGATTTTGAGCTTTGCGAAACGATGCTGCGATATTTCATTCGCAAGGCGTGTGGGCAGTCGATGGGGCTTCGGCCGCGAGTGATCATTGCAGTTCCGGGGTGCATTACACCGGTTGAGCGTCGGGCCGTCTTCAACAGCGCGGAACGCGCCGGGGCAGGGCGGGTCTGGTTGATTGATGAGTCAAAAGCTGCGGGAATTGGTGTCGGGCTGCCGGTCTCAGAACCGCTCGCCAACATGATCTGCGATATCGGAGGCGGAACAACAGAAGTTGCGGTCTTGAGTCTTGCTGATATCGTCGCGTCGCAGTCGATTCGTACAGCCGGCGAAACAATGGACGAGGCGATCGTTAAATATTTGCGACGGCGATACTCGTTGCGAATCGGTGAGCAAACAGCCGAGCAACTCAAGATTGCCATCGGCAGTGCTGCCCCTTTGGATCACGAGTTGACTCACGAGGTCAGCGGGCTGGACACGGCCAGTGGTATTCCTCGCAAAGCTTTGGTGACCAGTGAAGAAGTTCGTGAAGCCTTATACGAACCTCTGGAAGAGATTGTCGATTGCATTCGCCGCACGATTGAAAAGTGTCAGCCTGAGCTGATTGCAGATCTGGCGGATACCGGGCTTATTCTGGCTGGTGGTGGCTCCTTGTTGCGTGGGATCGATCGGTATCTGTCGCAGCATCTGGGCATTCCTGTGAGAGTCGCCGATTCACCACGAACGGCTGTGACTCGCGGAGCCATGATTTGTCTCGACCATCTGGATCGATGGAAGAGCGGGCTTGATGACGGAATGCGGCAGATCTAGTTCGGACGACAACTCATGCGAGCAGATCAGATACGGCAGAGAATGTGGCTGGGGGCGACGGGAATGTTTTTCCTGTCGCTCATGGTTGCCGTGGCCGATCGGACAGGATTGCTCAATCCATTTCGGCCCATGATTCACGACGCGCTGAGTCCCGGGCGACTGATTGTCGTGGCCATGACAGCTCGCGAGAAAATGAGTCCGCAGGCTGACGTCTCCAGTGGTCAATCTTTGCACGATGAACAACTCAAGAAGAATGAATTGCTGCTACGGCAACTGATGATCGAGAATGCTCGTCTGCGGCGAGATCTGAAACGTGAGAAGACGGCTTCATCGCTCGTTCAGATGATCGAGCCACTGTCGTCGCTCGCACAGTTTCGACTGATCGAAGCGTCGGTCGTCAGTACTGGTGGAATGCCAAATTCGCTGCGAGAGCTGATCGTCGATGCCGGCAAATCCGCGGGCATTACGCGTTCGGAGCTTGTGATCGCAGGAAATGGCATCATGGTCGATGCGGGCACGGATCATTCCGTTAACTCGGGAGATCGAGTTCTCACGGGAGCCGTAGTTGTTGGTCGAATCGACAAAGCCGCGAGGTGGGTCAGCCTGGTTCAGCCGGTGAATGCGGCAGGGTTCAAAGCGCAGGTCACGTTGCTGCGACGAACTCCCGACGGTCTGCACTTCGGAGTGACGGGAAC
>CANHVD010000792.1 GCA_947463775.1 Planctomycetaceae bacterium
GGTCTGCAGCAGATTCGGAACAACACCTGGATCGTTCAGATGCCAGTGGCGGCGAGGAATCTCTTCTTCTATATTCGTGCGAGGCGTCTGCCAGCCGGCTCCGGTGATTTCATCTTTGTAGCCGTAGTTACCGTATTCCATCACATAGTTGATGCGAACGCCTTTGTTGCCGTCGTCATCGTTATCGGACTGCCAAACCGTGCCGAAGCTGTCGACGCACAGTTCCCAGTTGTTACGGAAGTTCCAGCCGAGCGTATCGACTTTGCTGCCATCCAATTCGCAGCGAAACGCCATGCCTTCCTGATACGGCTTGCGAGCAGCTCGCACTTCGTTACCTGCAACATCGACGACGATTGATCCATCCGGATTATGCAGTTCTTCACCGCTGTTGCCGAAGTTGAAGTACAGTCGACCGTCTGGGCCGAACGTAAAGCTGTGAATCCCGTGGTCGTGCTGAGTTCCCTTGATGCCCGTGAAGAGCACTTCTTTGCGATCGGCTTTGGAGTCGCCGTTATCGTCGTAGAAGCTGAACACGCTGTCGCCCGCGGAGACGATGACTCGATTGCCCAGCACGCAGACTCCGTGAGCCGAATCGATGTCGCGGCCCTGATAGAACACTGTTTCCTTGTCGGCCATGCCGTCATTATTGGTGTCTTCCAGAATCAGAATGCGGTCACCTTCGACTCGCTCCGCATTGTTGCCGTTGGCGAAGCGTCGATAGTTGACGACTTCGCACACCCAGACGCGACCGAGATGATCGATGTCGATATTCGACGGACTCAGCAGCATCGGTTCGGCGGCGAAGAGTTTCAGTTCAACGCCATCGGTCACATCCAGTCCCGCCACAGCGTTCTCTGGCGTGCGATCGACAGGAGCATTCTGTCCGATGGGTCCCGGAGCAGACGTGTAAACAAAGAACTGCACGCTGCTGCCCATGCCCTGATCGCTGCCGCCGTTGTCGATGGCCGCTCGGGCGACGAATTTGTCGTAGCCTTCCGGCAGCTCGAAGTGGATGATCGAATTGGCATGCGTGCCAATCCCGAACTCAACCGGCTTGCCAGCGATTCTCAGGTCGCCTCCGTTGACGTTCTGATTGACACCGACATTCCCCCAGTCGGCGGATGCGTTTTTCCATTTCAGGTCAGTGAGTTTTAGTTCGCCCTTTGGCCCGATAAGTTTTGGTTCGGCCCAGTTGGCCCAGTCGCTGCCGTAACCGTTGCCGCCGTCTGTCACAACAAGGTACAGATCTTTCTGTCCCTTGATGTTGGCTTCGATCTTCGCGGCGTGTCCAGGAGTTTCTGTGTTGACGATCGCAGTGGAAGCTATCGGTTTCGGGGGAGCTGCAAGACACGCTTGATTTGCGAGTGCAGAAACACCCAGTGCGGCCGCGAGATATCTCGCGGAAAGGCCGGCAGTGGCACGATGGAAAAACTTCACGGTGTGAAACCTCCAGATTGATCAGGTGGGAAGTCAGGATTCAGTGGAGTGACTGGGAAAACTGGTGGCCGACTTGAAAGCGTCAACCGCCTCCACAGCAACGCGGACGCAACAGTAGTGGCGGATTTGACCAACACAGTGAACGATACTCAATTGAAACGCCTGTTTTTGTGAACACTGCGGGGCAACAGCTGAACGCAGGTCTAATCTACGGCCGCGCGTCGCGGGCGGGTTCACTTCCCCTATTTTGCGGGACTGGAAGAAGTGTTTCAGTTAGAGCACCCGGTACTCATAGACTGTTCGCGACGCTCTTTCAGCGAAGTTGGGAAACTTTCCAGCAAACAGATTGCACTTCTGCAAAACCTGCCGAACTCAAAGGCATACGGATTGTTTTATGGAGATTGCGATCGTTCGGCGTAACAAATTGCCGGAGCAGGTCGGTTCGCTGGAAGGAAGTCGCATGCGACTCAAACGGATTTCCCTGTTTGCCATGTTGTCGTTGGCTCTGGCCAGTGGCTGTTCTGCCAGCCGAAACGCGATTACTCCTTTGCGAGATCGCGATGACCATGAAGCACTGCCGCCACGACATGACCATGAATATTCACCGGGTACTGAAGACTCAGAAGACTTTCAGAGTCCTCCGGAAAGTAATGGGCCGCTTGAGCCCGTTCCAGCACCTCCAGCCTTTGGTGTGTCACGCGTGAAGAGCGTTGGCTGGATCAAAGACCTCGGGGCAAAATTTCACCGCAAGCCTGTCGCGCCGCCCTCGGAGTGTGCGGACGATTTGTCTTGTGCGGACCAGAAACTGGTCGGCAAGTGTTCTGCTCTTGATCCCTGCGTCGCCGAATCGGATTGCGTCACGGAATCCCCTGAAGCCTGCTGTGAGGAGCGTGCTTGCGATTCAACTCCTCCGCGGCGAACCAGCAAGTTCAAGAGATTCCATCGCTCTTTGCCGGGGGCATTTCCTCACGCAGAGCCTCATGCCTATAAACCTGAATGCAGCCCACTGGGCGCACAACCGGAAGCCTGCGGTACGTTGACTCGTGAAGTTCCTGCACCTGCATACCGAGTGCCCTGTGGAGAACCGACAGTTCGACCCGGCTGTGCTGCACCGGGCTGTGGAACGATCGATGATCGAGCGATCCTGCATTCTGAACGAGAACGCGAATGCCTCGCCGATCCTCTTCGAGATACCGTGATCGATAACACCGATCCTGGGCTGATTACGCCCGCTGATATTGAAGCAGGACAAGGGGGAGACAATGCTGTCTTCCATGGGATCCCCGGTATTCCTCATTCACCGGGCGAAGTGTTTGTGCCGGAACAGATCAATAATCCTCCCGTTCAGGAGGCTCCGGTCATACCACCTCAACAGCCAGTTCCGGCAGCACCTGGCTCATCAACTCGCATTGTCGAACCACCCGTTTGGCCGGGGCTGCGAAACAAGTCCGGAGTGACCTCGGTTTCACGTTCGACGGTGCTCAGTTCACCAGCCGAAAAGAAAATTGCGGGTGATCTGCCTGCGGTAATCCCGGCAGGTAAGAAATAGCCGGTTGGCCGTGGGTTGAATTTCAGCTGAACTGTTTGGTCGGCGAAATTCAGTTGTGGAAAACACTAATCCGACACTGATCATCACTCATGTAAACAGAAATTCAGCCACTGCTTAAGCTAAAGGGGTCATTGCACGCTGCTGCGCGTTTCGCTTCTCAATCAATGTTTCGTCAGCGTGATAAGTGGTTTGAAAAGTTGTAACCTCAGCGTCCCCCATGCTGACTCTCCTGACCA
>CANHVD010000793.1 GCA_947463775.1 Planctomycetaceae bacterium
ATTCCTCGGTACTGGAATGGTGATCAGTCGACTCGCCAATGTTTGAGCTGATCTTCATCCAATTCAACTCCGAGGCCGGGGCCATCCGGGATGAATGCAGCGGGAGGTCCGAGATTAAGAGGCGTCGTGATCAGGTCCGCCTCGTGATAAAACGGCCCGATCGTATCGGCCGGAAACGCATCCGTGTCGACTTCCGGGAATGCCGCAGCCACATGCAGCATTGCGGCGGTTCCGATGCCAAGTTCCAGGTTGCTGCCGATGGTACACCGCAAGCCGGCTGCTCGCGCGATGGCGACGATATCCGCTGTGGCTGAGATACCACCATGCTTGCCCGGGTAAATGCTGAAGATATCGACGGCGCGATGAGTGGAGAGCAGCCACGCGTCCTGCAGAGTAAAGATGCTTTCATCAGCCATGATCGGTGTTGTTGTCTCGTGTCGCAGTTCAGCCATCGCGACATGATCACCGGGCGGAATCGGTTGTTCGGCCAGCAGGAGCTTCACATCGGCGAGTTCACGCAGGCAGTACTTGGCCTGTTGCAACGTCCAGCCACAATTGGAATCGATCGTCAATGGAATGTCGGGACCGCAGACTTCTCGTACCGCGCGGACTCGAGCGACATCCGACACGGGATCAATTCCGGTCTTCACTTTGACGCAGGTCACACCGAGAGCCAGATGCTGTTCAGCCATCGCGCGGGAACCTTCGATGTCTCGAGCCCAGACCACGAGTTTGATTCGCACTTTGTCACGGGCTTTACCACCCAGCAATTGATAGACAGGCAAATTGACAGCCTTGCCTGAGATATCCCACATCGCCATCTCGACGGCCGCTTTGGTAAATGGATGCAGCTTCAGCACCGAATCCATTTTGCGGCGAATCTCTGTGATGTTTCGCGGATCCTTGCCAAGCAAGGCGGGTTCAATGAGTTCCTTCAGCACGGCCAGAGTCGTCGACTGATTCTCCCCGGACCAGAGTTGCGAGACTGTCGCTTCGCCGATCCCAGTGATTCCCTCGTCGGTGTGAACTCGAACGATCACATAGGGCGAAGTGACATGTTCGCCGTGGGCTGTCTTGGTTGTCATGCCCTTTTTTAAAGGTACACAGACGGGAATAGTTTCGATACGAGTGATCTTCATGATGGAAGTCCTGGCAGCGATGGCACGTTGAACCGCGCAGATTCGGAGTGCGGATTGGGGAGTGGTGCTCAGAAACGGCTAGGTGGGAAAAGCAGTGTATACATCGTCGGCGAGGAATTCAGAAGCGGTCGGACAATTTTTGGGTGACGGAATTTGCAAGGCAGATTGTGAAATTCAACTGCAAGACCCTGAAGCAACTGTTGTGGGGCTGACATTGGTCCACTGGATTGCCATAATCTCTCTCGGTCGAGGAGAATGTTTCTCGGCTGATCCCACCTCAGTTTTCTCCTCCCCTGGAGCTTGCCGTGACTGCATTCCTGACTTCTCGCCGAACAATGCTTCGAGGCCTTGGCGTTTCCATGGCTTTGCCGTGGATGGAATCCTTGCGAGTCTGGGGGCAGGAAGCGGGGACAACAGCGGCTAGCGGCGAGGCCCCGATTCGATTCGGCGTGCTGTTCTCCGGGAACGGTTTTCATAAGGATCACTGGTGGGCCAAAGGTTCGGGAGCGGACATGGAACTGGGCAAGGTTCTTGAACCTCTCGCCCCGTTCCGGGAAAAAATGCTTTTCGTCCGTGGGCTGTACAACGAAGAAGCGTTGAAGGGCAATATCCACAGTTCACAAACTGGCAATCTGCTCAGCGGCGCACCACTGGAAGCGGGCGGCGGGATTCGCAGTGGAACCAGCATCGATCAGTTGCTGGCACAGAGTTATGGGCAGACGACGAAAGTACCGAGTCTGGTGCTGGGGTGCGAGAAAGCCAATCCGTCGGTCCACAAGAATTACTCGATGCTCTACAGCAGTCACATCTCCTGGAGTTCGCCGACCACGCCAACTCCCCTGGAAGTGTACCCTGCTCTTGCATTTGATCGGTTGTTTAGGGACGAAAGCAGCAAAGGCGACAAGAGCGTTCTCGATGCGGTTCTGGAAGACGCCGGAGACTTGCGACGTTCGATCAGCCTGCGGGATCAGCAGAAGCTTGATGAATATCTCAGCTCCGTTCGCGAAGTGGAACAAAGGATTGCTCGCGCGGGTCAGCGAGGCGAGTTGCAGGGTTGGAAGCCGACTCTCGATAAGCCGAATATTCCTCGACCATCCGACGGGATTCCTCAGGACATCGCAGAGCACATGCGGTTGATGTGTGAAATTCTGGTACTGGGCTTCCAGACAGACTCAACACGTCTGTGCACACTGAAGCTGAACAACGACCATTCGTCGCTGCGATTCCCGAATCTTAATGTCGACTACATGATTCACCACTTGTTGTCGCATCAGGAATCTGATGACTGGTTGAAAGTGAATCGTTTCTTTATTGAACAGTATGCGTACATCGCAGCGAAACTGGACGCGATCCAGGAAGGTGAACGAACAGCGTTGGACAACACAATGCTGATGTACTGCAGCAGCATGCATACCGGCAGCCACGATGCGACCAAACTGCCGGTCGTGATCCTTGGCAAAGGCGGCGGAAAACTGGAAACCGGTCGAGTTCTGGATTATCTCGACAAGCCAAACCGCAAAATGTGCAGCCTGTATCTGTCACTCATGGACAAGTTTGGCCTGCAACTGGATCGCTTCGGTGATTCGACGGAGCGGCTGGCTGAGGTTTAGTGCCAGGCTCTTTTTCAATCTCGTTTTGGTCTTCACTGATGCGGCTTCAATGGCTGTTCTGTCACCGTGATATGCCGAAAGATCATCAAGGCAGATCGTGCTGCCAGCCGACGGCATTCATCTGTCTGACTCGGCCATCGGAGTCGTGCATTTGGATTTCTCGATCTGCCGTAACTCGGCCGACGTGATAGAACGCCATGTTGAATTTGCGTGCTTTCTCCGTCAGCGTGGTCGCATCAGAATCGGCAACACTGATCAGCAATTCGAAATCTTCACCGTCGGCTATTGCTGCATTCGCTCGTAATTCATCCGGAAGATTCGTTGGTACATCAGAATGTATCGGGAGTGACTGTGTCTGGATCACAGCCCCGGTCCCACTGGCCTCCATCATGCGATGCAGATCCATAGAAAGCCCGTCGGACAAATCCATCATGGCATTGACACTCACATGCTCAACAAGCCATTTGGC